>CANPZX010000026.1 GCA_947589195.1 uncultured Bacilli bacterium
AGTCCAAGTACAAATTTGTCATTAGAGAAATTAAATAAATTTCTAAACTCTGGAAATGTCTCATATGAAATAAAAGAAATAAATAAAAATAGCAAAAATAAAAATAAGAAACCTATGGTATTTAAAATTATGGATATAAGAATTCAAAAAGTATGTACAGAGCTAAGAGTATATCCAAACGAAGATGGAACTTATGATATTCCAAAAAGCATTAATAGACCAATACAATACGGAAGTAATCTAAAAACAATATGTGCTTTTATGAATAATGATATTTATAACTCAACAGATGGGATATCAAGATTTATAAGCCATATTACAAATGATGGAATAAATTTAAGTAAAAGTACACTTTTAAGTTGGAATAAAACATTAAGTGAGAATTTAAAACCTGAAATTGAAAAAATAGAAGAATCATTACTTAATTGCTATTATATAAACGGAGATGATAGTACAATAAAGATAGATGGAAATAACTTTTATGATTTGTGTACTTGTAATGATAAATATACAAGACTTTATATTAGTGATAAAAAAGATAGTAATTCATGGAAGGAAAAAACCATTTTAGGACAATTTCAAGGGATAATAGTAAAAGATGGGACAAGTGTTTTTAATGGTATGGGAATTGCTCTTGCTCAATGTGCATCACATATTAGTAGATATTTAAAAGGAGTTTATGATTTCGTTAATCACAAAGGTGCAGTAGATATGGATCATTATTTAAAAAAATGTATTCATAACAGAAAACAATTGATAAATAATGGTATCCATGCATTTTCACAAGAAGAAAAAGAAAAATTAGATAAGGAATTCAAAGAAATATTTAACAGATGGAAAAAAGAATGGGTGAATTCCAAAGCAAGTGAAAATGCAGTTTATGAAGATGAAAGAAAACTACTAACACGATTTGAAGATGAACGTGAAAGGAACGAAATTTTTTACTTTATAAATGACTTTCAAGTACCTACAACTAATTCTCAAGCTGAAGTAGATCAACGTGGTTTAAAAATAAAACAAAAGATAGGAAAATTTAGAAGTACTAAAAGTGCTGATGAATATGCTATCATACGTAGCTGCATTCTTACTTATAAAAAGCAAAATATTAATGTAATGAATGCTATATGTTCGGCATTTAATAATAATCCAATTATAGTTTAAAAAAAGTGAAAATTTTTAAATTCTCACTCTTTTCTTGTGCTAGTCACAAAACTGTAACATTAAAAGTGTAAAGTAGTGTAAATTAAACTTTACGAGATTGAATTTCAGCCATCTTTTCAATTATTTCAGAAGCATTATTCTCATCAATTTTGGTATAACCAAGTTCTCTTAAAGCTTGAATTTTAACGGTATTTAATTGTTGAGTCCGGGTTAATTTTTCTTCATTTTTTTGCTCAATTTCTTGAACAAATTTACGATGACTTTCGGCTAGACGGCTGCGACTTGCTCCCCCATTATTATATAAAGTTAAAGCGGTATATAAAATACCTTCAAAGATAAATTGCTTTTCTTCATCAAATTTAAATTCATCGGGGTTTGTAAAACCAGTGGTTTTAGACATATAACCAAAAATATATTTAATTTCTGGAACATTATCTAAAGATTGTAATAAATGATATAAATATTTAATAGCATAAAAGTTTTCTTCTTTTTTATTATCATCTATTAACTTTTCTTTTAATAAATACGTAATGTCGGCAATTAAAGTTTGCTCTTCTTTTTCTAAGCCTTTTAAATCAAAATAGTGGTCCAAATCACTGGTATTTTTAAGGCCTTGATTTAATCTTGATTCAACAGCCATTAAGTAATCAGTTGTCACTTTAATAGAGTTAATTGAATCTTCATCACCACCATTAATATCTAATAATTTAAATAGTAATATTTTCTTTTCTTTAGGCCATTTATTTAAATCGTCTAATTCCAAATAATTATAGACCATTTGGCGAGATACCCCCAAATATTTGGCTAATCTTACTTTGGAAATTCCTAATTCTTGTAATAATTCATTTAACCTACTCACTGCATGAGCCTCCTTGCATTTTACATTTAAATTTTATCTTATTTAACACTTTTTTGTCAAGTGTAAACTATCGTCAAGTATTATAAATAGAATAGTTTTTCGCCATTTTTATATATTTCTTTAATTATCCCACAACCTAAGCATTCTTCGCCTTGATAGATAACGCAAGCTTGGCCAGGAGTGACGGCTTTAGCTTTACTCGGATATCGGACTAAAAGATGGTTATCACTTGTATATTCTAAAGAAGCCTTAACATCTTCTCCTCGATAGCGAAATTTAACCGTACAATTAGTTGGTCTTTCATCGCTTATAAAATTAATATCTTCTAATAAGCAAGCATCACTATAAAGATAACTACTATCACCAAAAGCAACATATAAAACATTTTTCTTCGTATCTTTACCACAGACATAATGACGATTTTCATTACCACTTAATCCAACGTTTCGTCTTTGCCCAATAGTATAATTCATTAAACCTTGATGACGACCGATGACTTTTAGAGTTTCGACATCCACGATATCTCCGGGATTAGGTTTTAAATAATTTTTTAAAAAAGCTTGAAAATTGCGCTCCCCAATAAAGCAAATACCGGTAGAATCTTTTTTCTTGGCTACATTTAAATGGGCTTCTAAAGCGATTTTTCTTACCACATCTTTAGTTAAATCACCTACTGGGAATAAAACATTTTTAAGTTGGTCTTTACTAATCATCGCTAAAAAATAACTTTGGTCTTTGTTTGGATCTTTACCCCGATATAATTTTTGATTTTTCGTTTGCGCATAATGACCTGTGGCAATATAATCAGCCCCTAAACGTATCGCTTCTTTTTTAAATAAATCAAATTTGATAAATTTATTACATAAAAGATCAGGATTAGGAGTTCTCCCCTTCTCTAATTCAGTCAAAAAATATTTAAAAACATAATCCCAATATTCTTTAATAAAATCTACCCGATGTAAAGGAATACCCAAAATATCACAAGCTTCTTTAGCGTCATTATAATCTACTTCTTGCGGACATATGCCTTGATTAAGAGTGGGATTACCATTAATATCATTATTAACCGTACTATCCCAGTTGCGCATAAATAAGCCTTCAACTTCATAACCCTCTTTTTTTAATAAATAAGCGGCAACCGCAGAATCTACTCCCCCACTCATACCCACAATTACTTTTGTCATAAATATCACCTAAACTGCCCTTATTATAGCATGATTTTAGACTAAAATAAAAGTAAGAATCGGATTAGCAAGAAAATAAATTAAAAAATCATTAATAATTATTAAACAAGCGATAATAACAGTTATTTTTAAACTTTTTTTATAACTATTTTTTTTAAAACGAAAATGATATAAATATGACTTTGTAAATTTTAAAATACTAATAAAAAAGATAATTAATAAAATATAAAAAAATAATTTAGTAAAAATAAAATAGGAAATTAATACCCCAATTGAGGATAATTTAAAAGAACTAACAAATAAAGGGATTAAAAAACCTAAAGCTAAACTTTCGCAAAAAATATAGATAATTAATAAAGGGAGTCCAATTAAAATAAAACTAGAAAGAATGATGATACTTAGAATAATTAAGTGATAAATAATATTTTGAAAACTAAATACTTTGCCCGAAAAGACTTCTATTAAATCTAAATTTAAAGATGCTTTTAACATACTATCTTGTTTTAAATAAAAGAAAATACCGGTAGCTAAACCAAAGATAATAATTATTCCAATAAAATTTATTTTATCTTGATATCTTCGATAACTTGTCCATAATTTTTGCTTCATTTCTTATTTCACCTGTTAAATCTTATTTACTAATCTAAAAAAATATGATAATTTTATATTGTTATTAATTTTAGAGGTGAATTGAATTGAAGAAAAGAACCAGAAAGATTGTTGTTTGGACAATGGTCTTATTAATGATTTTTAGTTTTGTTGGCATGATATTAGGAATTATCTTTGCTTAAATCTTACCTACATAAATGTAGGTTTTTTTCTTGTAGTTTTATTAAAACTATTATATAATTAATTAAGAATAAAGAGGAGCTTAGTGATTATCATGTTAAAAGAGTATGATTATGATAAAATACCAGTTGTTGATTTAGCTAATGAAATAATTGCTGATGCCGCCAGAAGAAATGCTAGTGATATTCACTTTGACCCTACTCCAACTATTTTAAAAATTAGAATTAGAATTGATGGCGAATTAATTGATTATACAACAGTTCCAGAAAGCATTAAAAACGCTTTAATTACCCGGATTAAAATTATTTCGGGGATGAATATCACGGAATCTCGACTTCCCCAAGATGGGGCGATTAAAAGTGTCATTGAAGGGAAAGATTTAGACTTACGGGTTTCTAGCTTACCTATTGTTTATGGCGAAAAAGTGGTTATTCGGATTCTTGATTATACGATGAGTAATAATGGCTTAGAAAGTTTAGGATTTTCTCCTAAAAACTTTGAAAAAGTCCAAAAATTATGTACTATTCCTAATGGTATTATCTTAATAACCGGGGCTACTGGTACTGGTAAATCAACAACTATGTATACTATTTTACAAAAATTAAATACCGCAGATAGAAATATTATTACAGTTGAAGACCCCGTCGAAATGAAAATTGAAGGTATTAATCAAGTCCAAACCATGAGTGAAATCGGTCTTACTTTTGCTAATGCCCTAAGAAGTATCTTGCGGCAAGACCCAGATATTATAATGATTGGAGAAATAAGAGATGATGAAACGGCTAGAATTGCCGTAAGAGCAAGTATTACAGGACACTTAGTATTATCTACCATCCACACCAATAACTCTTTAAATACAATAGAAAGATTATTAGATATGGAAGTTGAAAGATATTTACTTGGAACAGCTTTATCGGGAATTATTAGTCAAAGATTAGTTAAAAGATTATGTCCGAAATGTCGTAGTTCTAGGGCAGCAACTCCATATGAAAAAAATGTTTTTAAAAAAGTTTTGAATATGGATGTCACGGATATTTATACACCTGTTGGTTGTAACGAATGTTATAATGGTTATAAAGGACGAGTTGCTTTACATGAAGTATTAGTTATTGATGATACGATTAGAGATGCAATTACTAATAATGTTCGGAAAGATGAACTTCGTAAACTTGTTTATGGAACTGGGACCATAACTATCTTAGAAGATGGTTTATTAAAAGTAATTGAAGGTTTAACTAGTTTTGAAGAAATCTTAACCGTTATTGATATTGATAATGATTTTGGAGATGAACAAGTAGCTATAAAAGATGCTTTAATTGGCCGAAATAATGTAAGTAGTGAAGAACAAGTTGAAGATACAATAACCAAAAATGAATTAAATGAAGATATTTTAAAAGATGACCCTAATATTATAAATGCTAATACTACCGAAGTAGAAACCTTAGATAGTATTGAAGTATTATAAAAACGTTTCATTTTCGAAACGTTTTTATAATAATTGAAATATATTAGTAAACTTTTCTAAAAATAAATAAACAATTAATAGGCTACTTACTAAAAAAGGCCCAAAAGCTACTTCATTATCTTTATTTAACATAAGAGTTCCTAAAGCATAAGGAAAAGCTAAAAACGAAGATAAGATTAAAGCAATCATGGATAAAGGAAATTTTAAAATCATTCCCATAATAAAACTAAGCTTTATATCTCCCCCACCTAAAGAATCTTTTTTAAATATGGCATTCCCTATTCCTCTAATCCCAATCATGGTTATAAAAGTAATAATACCATGAATTAAACTAATAATACTTGTACTTAAATCAAAAAAATACCAATTTAAGAAAAAGACTAATATTCCACTGATAACTAAAGGTTCATCTAAAATAATCATATCTTTAAAATCAGTTATAAAAATTAAAACTAATAAAGAAGAAATAATTAACATAATGAAAAATTGATAAGAGAAACCAAATTTTAAATAACTTATTAAAAATAAAGTTCCAGTCAATATTTCATATAAAGGATAATTTAAAGATATTTTAGCTTTACAATAACGACATTTACCTTTAAGTAATAAAAAAGATAATATTGGAAATAAATCATACCAAGCTAAAGTATGTTGACATTCCGGACAATGACTACGAGGTTTAATTAGGGATTCTCCCGCTATAAGTCGGGTTCCAACAACTAAATAAAAGGAACCCATAATTAAACCAAAGATAAAGATTAATAACGCTTCCATCATAACTCCCCTACTTATTGAATACTGTTTAGTAAACCAAACATTGGCACTAAAACAGCTAAAATAATACCACCAACTATTAAAGCTAAGAAAGCAATCATAACAGGCTCAATAAGGGTTTTTAAATTAGTTACTAAGTTACGATGCATTTCTCCATAATAATCACTTACTTTTTTCATCATCTCAGCTAATTGCCCAGTTGATTCACCAGTAACAATCATATAATAAGCAACATCTGGTACAGCCCAATGATCTTTAAAAGATGTAGATATTTTATCCCCTTTAACTATATTATTAATCGTCGAATGCATTATATCTTTATATATTTCATTATTAGTTAATTTTTGAAGTATTTCCATACTATCCGTAATAAAGACATTATTAGCTAAAAGAGAAGCAAAAGTTTTCGTAAATATCGTTACTTCATTATAAATAATTACTTTACCAATAATGGGCATATGCATTAAGAAATATTGAACATTTTTTCTAAAGACTTTTACTCTTTTATAACTGAAATATAAAGCAATAATAATAACAATAACAACTAAGATAACATTAATAAGATTAGTTTGTAAAAATTCACTAAATTTAATAATCATTAACGTAAAACCATTTATAGGGGCATTATTTTCTTCATATATTTTAATAAATTCCGGAAGAACATATAGTAAGATAAAGGTTACTACACCAATTGCAAAAACAAAAATAATTGTCGGATACATTAAAGCACTTACCATTTGTTTTCGCGTTTTTTCAACTTCTTCATAATACTCGGCCATTTCTTCTAAAGTTGACTCTAAGTCTCCAGTTGCTTCAGCTGCTCTAATCATATTAATTAATAAAGTAGGAAATACTGTTCCTTGTTTTTCTAAGGCTTTAGAAAAAGGTTGCCCCATGGTTAACTCATATATTAATGATTGAAAATATTTGCGATATTTCTTTTTATTATGCATTTGGTTATTTAAGATTTTAACTGATTCAGTTAAAGTAATTCCACTTTTAATATAGGTAGATAATTGGGTTAACCAGAATAATAAATCTTTATTAGACATTTTTGTCGATAAAAAACTAGCTTCGCCATACATAAACTCGACAGTTTTATTATTAATAATATCATATACTGTGTATCCTTCTTGTAAAAGGAATGTATTTACATCTAACTTAGAATAACCATTAATAGTTCCCCGTTCAATTCGCCCTTTAGAATTACGAGCTATGTATTGAAAAACTCTAGGATACTTAGTTCGATTGGCTCCTTCATTTTGTAAATCTAAAGCTAGTTTTTGAGCCATTTCATCATATTTTTTATTTTGTTCTTTAACAAACCACAAATTATTATAAAAATTATCCCATTTACTAGTCTTTTTTACATGAATATCGGTACTGTTTTTTTCTAAGCCTATTTCTTCAATCTGGCGATTCTTCTTTTTAAAAGAATCAAACAAAACAAATTTAAGGCCTTTCTTAGCACATTTTAATATATTAAATAAGATATAGAAAGGGATTATTAATATTTGAATTAATTCACTTGATGATTTTTGCGTTTCGCCATCATTCATTAGTACTCCCTCATTTCTATTATATATTTCTAGTATAACATACTTATTAATTAAATTCACTAATATTTTGGCAACCCCAAGAATTTTTTACATAAAATGTAACAGGTGATTATCATGTTTAATAATCTCTTACCTCTTTCGTCTTCTTTAAGTTTTGGAAAAATAATTGGTGGTTTAAGTAAAACTTTAGCTGTGGCTAATAAAATAATCCCTTTATATATTAAAGCTAAACCAATCATGGCTAATGCGAAAAATACTTTAGGAATAATTCGGGAAATGACTAGTAAAATGGCAAGTATTAATAAGCTAGAAGTTAAAGAGGAAATAAAAAAAGAAAATCTGCCAATATTGGAGGATAAAGTCATAATAAAAGAAGATAGTCAGCCAACTTTCTTCTTATAAATATTTTTTAATTAAATATATTTGATATAAGATATTTAATTTTCTTTTTAAATCTTTAAAGGTTACTTTATTATTTAAAGATTGTAAATGATGATAATTTTCTTGTAAATATTTTTTATTTAAAGGTTCTTTAATTCCCCAATAATTTATTAAATTTGTTTGTTTATATTTAGTTAGGGTAAAGACATCAATGGTATACCAAATATCTTTTTCTTTTAAAACTTTTTCTTTAGTTAAATAAAACCCCCTTTTTTTTAAAGATGAACGTAATAGATATAAATCATTATTAGATTGAATAATTAATTTTTTAATATTTTTAGCTTGAGCATCTTTGATTATTTGTAAAATGGTATGAGTTCCTAAACCAGCAATTATTAAAGTATCAACTTCATTAGAAGCAATATCTTTAATACCATCTGTTAAAAAAAGTTTGATTTTATCTTCTAAATTGGCATGTTTAATATTTTGGCTAGCATTTTGATATGAATGGGGATTTATTTCGGTTGCTAGAATACTTTGACAACTATTATTTTCCGCTAGGTATATAGCTAAATAAGCATGATCACAACCGACATCCGCCACTTTATCCATTATATTGACAAAAGAAGCTAAAGTTTTAATTCGTAAACTCATTTTAATCTGATAAGAAATCTTTTAACTTTTTAGCTCGTGATGGATGTCTTAATTTGCGTAAAGCTTTGGCTTCAATTTGTCTAATCCGCTCTCTTGTAACATTAAATTTCTTTCCTACTTCTTCTAAGGTATGACTAGTCCCATCAATAAGCCCAAATCTTAGTTCTAAGACTTCTTGTTCTCTTTCTTGCAGTGTTTGTAAAACGCTTCTTATTTCTTCTTTTAAAATCTCATTGGTAGCATATTCTTCCGGAGTCATTTCACTAGGATCTTTAATAAAATCTCCTAAATGAGAATCTTCTTCTTCCCCAATTGGGGTTTCTAAAGAGACAGGATCTTGACTAATTTTAATAACTTCTCTTACTTTCTCAACAGATATGCCCATTTTTTTAGCTACTTCTTCTTCACTAGGTTCTCTATTTAATTCTAATGTTAATTGTCTTTGAATCCGCACCATTTTATTAATGGTTTCAACCATATGAACTGGTACCCGAATGGTTCTGGCTTGGTCAGCTAAAGCTCTTGTTATAGCTTGTCTAATCCACCACGTAGCATATGTGGAAAATTTAAACCCTTTATCATAATCAAATTTATCAACAGCTTTCATTAAACCAATATTACCTTCTTGGATTAAGTCTAAGAATAATAAACCTCGCCCAACATAACGCTTAGCAATACTTACTACTAATCGTAAATTGGATTCGGCTAAAATACTTTTCGCCATTTCATCTCCCGCCGCAGCTTTTTTCGAATATTCTAATTCTTGTTCGGGAGATAATAAACTAATTTTACCTATCTCTTTTAAATACATCCGAACGGGATCATTGATATTAACATCCTTGGTAATTTCCGCATCATCTAAAATAAGTGGTTCATCAGCTATAGCTTCTTTACTAGGCCCCCCTTCGCCATTTTGACTATCATCTTCCGAGATAATTTCAATTTTATTTTCCATAAAGAAGTTATATAAATCATCTAAAGAATCATTATCTACTTCTAATCCTTTTAAACTTTCAGCTAATTCTTCAAAAGTAATATAGCCTTTCTTTTTTCCAATTTCTAATAATTCTTTTTTTCTTTCATCTAATGTTTTAATTGCTTTCATCTTTCACACATCCTTTTTTAATTCGGTTAACTCTTTTATTAAAGCTACCTTTTTGTTTTCATCCATTTCTAATTTTAATTGTTTTTTTATTTCTAACTCTTTTTGCCGTTTAATTTTATTTTTAAAAGCCATAAGTAATTCTAACATAATTTCATCACTTACTTCATCTACATATCCACTATTTATTATTGCCATAATTTCATTTTTTAAATCGGTAGTTTCAGCATAGGCAATAAAATCAGCTAAATTTATATCTTTATTCTTTTCATAGTAGTATAAAATTTCGTTAGCAATTACGCGATAATGTTTATCAGGAAAAATTCCTACTTGAACTTGAAACATTTTTAAATAGTTTACAGAGTTCATCATTAAATATAAAATTTCTTCGGCTAATAACTCATACCCTTTCTTCTTTTTTATTATAGGAGGTGATTCTACCACTAGTTCTTTTTTATCTTGTTTTTCTTCCCCTAATTCGTTTTTTAAAACACTATAAGAGATATTATAATCATTACTTAGCTTTTGTAAAGTAACTTCTTTCAAAATTTCGTCTTCTTGAGCTAAACTTTTTAAAACTTCCTTTAAATACTTAGCTAAATCTTCGGCTTCATCTAAGTTTTTATTCTTTTTTAAATAATTTAATTTAAAATCCATAAAAGATGTGGGATTTTTTAAATTATTATTCATGGCCTCTATTCCATATTGTAAAATATATTCATCGGGATCTTTAGCCCCACTTAATCTTACAACACTAAAATTAATTTTTTTATCTTCTAAAGTTTGTCCTAATAAATATGTAGCAGTTTCGCCAGCATCATCATTATCTAACATTAAAATTAATTTAACTCTTAATTTCTTTAATACTTCAATTTGATCGCTAGTAAGACTAGTTCCCATTAAAGCAACAACATTTTTAATCCCACTAGCATAAAGTCTAATGGCATCCATATTTCCTTCAACAATAACCATTTCTTTTAAACTTCGAGCAATATCTTTAGCTCGATGATAATTGAATAAAATATTGCCTTTTTTAAATAGATAAGTTTCTTTACTATTAATATATTTGGGTTTTATTTCTTCTAGATAAGCTCTAGCTGTATAAGCAACCACTTTACCATCTAAATTATGAATAGGAAACATAATACGATTTTGAAACATGTCGAAGGGATTATTTAAAGAAGTTGTTAAACCTAAATTATAAATTAATTCTTGATTATACCCTTTTTTTAACAAAATATTGGTAAGTAAATTATTATTTAAACTTAGACCTATATCAAATTCATCAATTATAGAATCGTTTAAATCCCTCTTATGTAAATATTCTTTGGCTTTTATTCCCTCTTCGGCATTTAAATTATTATGATAATATTTTAAAGTAAAATCCATTAATTCATATTCTTTATGATATTTATCTGGTTCTTTAGTAATTTTATCAATATTTAAATTTAACCCGATTTTTTGCGCTAATAAACTTATTGCTTCAATAAAACTAATATTTAAATAATTTTCTAAAAAGGTAATAACATTACCTGTAGCCCCACAAGAAAAACACTTATATATTTGCTTTTCACTAG
This sequence comes from uncultured Bacilli bacterium, assembly GCA_947589195.1. GTDB lineage: Bacteria > Bacillota_I > Bacilli_A > RF39 > UBA660 > MGBC108787. The sequence continues at coordinate 11,506 of CANPZX010000026.1, forward strand.
AAACACTTAAACTAGGAGAATGATCTTCATGAAAAGGACAAACTCCAAAATAATTCTTTCCTTTTAAAGTTAAAGGAATATAATCAGAAATTATATCAACAATTGAGGCACTACTCCGAATTTTTAGAATTTCTTCTTGAGTTAATTTTGCCATTTAATTACCTCCTAATAGTTTATATTACAGGTAAAATACCAATTTTCTTTTTTTATTTAACAAAAAAATGGTAAAAATGTCAATTTTTTCGTAAACATTTCATTTTTTTTAGAGAAAGATAAATAATTCTTAAAGAATCACTAATAACAAGGGAAATAAAAACACCATCATAAAAATTAGTTAGAAGCGAAATAAAAACAGTAATAATTCCTAAAGTTATGCCATAATATATCCGATTTTTCTTAATAACGGGAGTATATATTGATAAAGGGGCTATTAAAATAAAACTAAACCAAATGAGACTATTTAAAGCTTCCCTAATAAATAATAACATATCTTTTTTAAATACAGAGATTAATAATAAAGTTAATAAATAACTACCGATACTTAAAAGAGAAATTTCTTTTTTGTAATATTTATCAAATAAAAGGAGGATAAAACCAAGGATAATAAAGATAAAACTCGAGGTAAAAATACCACTTGGAGTAAAGCCAATTAATTTATCTAAAAAATTATAATTAAATTCTTGGCTTTGTTCTAATAAATTAGCATAATTAACATTATTTATAAGAGTTAAAAAGATGATACTTAAAACTTTTAAAAGGACTATTAAATTAAAGGGTAAATGTTTATTTTTAAAAAGAAATATTATTCCTAAATAAAGTAAATTACTTATTAAATAAAGAAAAATATTCGTATTACTTGGAAAAGTCATTCCTAGTAAAAGTAAATAAATACTAGTACTAAAATAATTTTTTTCTTTATTTAATTTATCATATATAAATCCTAAAATTACACTTATTAAAGGTAATAAAATAATTTTAAAACAATCATTAATAGTATAAAAACCATTTACTTTTAATAACCAAGCATTTTTATAAAACCCAAAAAAGATTAATAAACTTAAGATAATAATATATCTTTTTTCTAAATTAAAAACTTCTTTTTTATGCATCTTTATCACCCTTTTTTAAATATTTTCTAAGTTCAATATAAGCAGGACAAATATAAGTACATAAACCACAATTAAGACAGGTTATTTTTTCTTGATTTAAATAAGCTAAATAAGGATTAGCATTAATTGGACATATATCTAAACAAGCTCCACAAGAAATACATTTTTTAGGGGGATTAAATTGTTTTTTCATAATTATAATACTATCAGTAATATCTAAAACAAGATATTTAGTTAAATCAGTTATAATATGTCCTTGCATAGTTCCATTTAAATATATATCATAATTTGATGTGTTAAATAAAACTGCCTTTTTTATTAACCAATCTAAACTGGTCCCTAGTTTTACTAAGACTACTTGAGGATTTTTAATAGCATCGCCACTTATAGTTAAAAGTTTTAAAGTATTTACCTTATTTTTCTTTAATTTATACCATATATTATATACTTCTGGAATAGTTAAATATAAATAGTTGTCTTTGATATTTAATTCTTCGGTTAGAAATCTTTCTTTTCCAATTAAATAAACATCAGGGACTAATTTTAAAGTAATTTCTTGATAAGTCCCCCACCAATTTTCATAAGCGTTTATGGCTTCACTATCGGTATTTTTAAGAGCTAAAGTAATATTAACATTAAACAATTTATGAATAGTTTCTAATAATTCTAAGATTTCTTTCGGATAATTTTTTTGAATAAAAGTCGCATTGGCAACATAAGGTTCATCATCGATTCCGGAAATAATAACATGCTGAAATTCTTTAGAAAAACGTTGTTTTAAATTCAAATTGGGTAAATTATTTAAAAATTCAGCCTTTTCGATAGTAGTTATTTTTTTACGAGATATATTTTTATTTTTGGAAAATTCTTCAAAATCATTAGCAATAGTTAAACATTTTAATGGTTTATCATCATTATTTAAAAAATCTTTTAGGCCATTTACATAACCAGAAACTGGATTATATACTCCTTCAAATATTTCGGTATCTTTATAGACTTTTTGGTTCTTTTTTAATTCAATTTTCGGTATTTTTATGGGTAAGTAAATATAATCAGGATTTAAACATTTATTTATTTCACTATTTAATTTAATATTATAATCTTTATCTAAAGTAATTAATTTACTCATACTATCCACCTTAAATATTATACAATATTTCTTTAAGATTTAAAATCCTTTAAAAAATCAAATAAATTTTTAGCAACATCTAAAGGTAAAATAGTTTGTAATTCTATTATTGATGCTTGTTTCATTTTGGCAACACTACCATATTTTTTTATTAATTCTTTTTTCCGGACATTACCAATACCACTTATGTTATCTAAAACACTACTAATACTACCTTTACTTCTAATGGTTCGATGATAATTTATGGTAAAACGATGCACTTCATCTTGCATTCTCGTTAAATAATGGAATAAATTACTGGTTTTATCAATATTTACTTCCATATAAGTATCCCCTCTTATTAAGTCATTAGTTCGATGATGATCATTCTTTCTTAAACCACATACCATAATATCTAAATTTAAGTCATTTAAAACTTCTTTACAGGCATTTATTTGATTAATTCCCCCATCGACAATGATTAAATCCGGTTTTTCTTCACTATCAACAAGCATCCGATAATAACGCCGATAGATTACTTCTTTCATCGTATTATAATCATCATTTTTATCAACTTGAATTTTAAATTTGCGATAGTCATTTTTACTAGGTCGCCCATTTTTAAAAACAACCATGCCACTTACCGAAAAATTACCAAAAAGATTAGAGTTATCAAATAAATCAATGCGATATAAACTGGCAAGACCCAGAATACTTCTTAATTCTTCGTTGGCATTTTCAGTTAAATATTCATCTTTTTTAATTAATTCTAATTCATTTTCTAAATTAATTTTGGAGTTCATGATAGCCATTTCTAAAAGTTTTTTCTTGGGCCCTCTTGTGGGAATTACAAATTTAACTTTTAATAAATCACTTAAGATATCTCCATTTAAATCACTAGATATTAGAATCTCTTTTGGAATTTCATGCCGACTATAAAAATTCATGATGTAATAATCAATATCATCGACGGCTTCACTTATAACGGGGAAGATATCGGTTTTACCTCCCACTAATTTACCATTCCTGACAAAAAATATTTGCATACTAATATAACCTTTATCAAAGTAATAACCAATGACATCCCGATTTACTAAATCATGTAATTCAACTTTTTGTTTAGCTAAAACTATTTTAATATAATCTAATTCTTTTTTCATTTCTAAAGCCATTTCAAAATTTAGAACTTGACTATATTCTTGCATTTTAACTTCTAAACGATTGGTAAGAATTTTATCGTTCCCATTTAAAAAACTTAAAATTTCTTTTTCCATCGCTTCTAGTTTATTTTTATCTAATTTTTGACTACAATAACCTAGACATTCATTAATATGATAATATAAACAAACATCTTTGGGTTTACCATCACATTTTTTTAAGGGATATAAGCGATTAAGTAAGTTGACAATTCTTCTAGCGGCATAAGCATTAGGATAAGGGCCAAATAATTTTTTATTATCTTTCTTTTTAATATTTAAATATCTTGATACTTTAACTTTGGGGTAAGGTTTACTAATATATTCTATATAAGGATAACTTTTATCATCTTTAAGTAAGATATTATATTTGGGATTATATTGTTTAATTAAATTTAATTCTAAGACAAAGGCTTCTAATTCACTACCCGCAACAATATAGGTAAAATCAGCAATTTCTTCGACCATCATTTTAGTTTTACCAGTTTGGGTGCGATTAAAATAGGAAGATAACCGGCGGTGCAAGTTTTTAGCTTTACCGACATAGATAATTAGCCCATCTTTGTTGCGCATTTGATAACTTCCGGGTAAATTGGGCACTAAAGATAGTTTATCTTTAAACATACTAATCCCTTCTTCTTTCTTTATTATACTATAAATTCTTAAAAAAATAAGATATAATATTTGTTAGGTGAGTTATTTTGCAACCATTAAATACTTATACCTTAGAAGTTAATAAATCTAAGTTTATAGCTTATTATTATCAAATTAGTAATGAAGAGGAAGCTAAAGTTATTTTAGATAATTTAAAAAGGGAACATAAAAAAGCCCGTCATATTCCTTATGCTTATAAGTTAAATAATATTGCTAGGAAAAGCGATGATAAAGAACCAAGTAATACGGCCGGACTACCAATTTATAAATTAATTGAAATAAATAATTTAGATAATGTTTTAATCGCCGTGGTAAGATATTTTGGTGGAACTAAACTAGGAGTTGGTTTGTTAACCAGAAGTTATGCTAATGCCGCCAAAATGGCTATAAAAATAAACTAGGGATTCCTAGTTTATTTCATTTAATAAGTTTAAAATGGTAGCTTTATCTTTAAAACCAATTTCTTTTTTTACTTCTACCCCATTTTTAAAGAACACTAAGGTTGGGATACTCATAACGCCAAATTTCATTGCTAAATTTTGAAATTCATCCGTATTAACTTTGACGATATTTACTTCTGACAATTCTTCTAAGACTTTCCCCATCATTTTACAAGGGCCACACCATTCAGCATAAAAATCTACTAAAACTACCCCTTCTTTTATTAGACTTTCAAAATCACTTTCATTTTCTAAATGTTTAATCATTTTTATTTTCCTCTCTATATTTATTTAATAAGGCTTTGGTAGCTTCATCATTTTCTAATTTACCTTTAGCCATTAATCTTTCAACATTATCAACACTTACAATTTTATATTTTAATAAAATTTCTAAAGCTTTTTGATTAAATTTGGCTTGTTCTTCCGGATTATAATCTTGATTTAAGGTAATTAACTCTTTTACGGAAGAATAGGTATTGGTTGCTACTTCACTTATAAAAGGGGTTTCTCCTAAAATTTCATCAGCTAATTTACTATCACTTATAAAACTACTGGTAAAACTAAATTGAACTAAGATAAATAAAGCAATAAAAACAAATAAGTAATATTCTAAGAAACCAAAGATAGCCCCGAGTATCTTAGAAGGAATAGCTAGAATAACCGTGATATCTAAAACTTTTTCGACTAGTCCGGAAATTTTTACTAGAACTTTTAAAATTAAAGATAATAAAACAAATAGTATTAAAAAGGCAATACCTTCATATACCAAAATATTTAAGACATCTATTCCTAGATTAAAAAAAGGAAAATAAGTATATAAGAAAGTAGCTAAGGGATTTTTAAAGGTAATAGATAAAAGAATAACTAAAATCATCCCAAAGAAAGATACAACACTTTTAATAACTCCTTTTTTAAAGCCAATTACTGCCCCCATTAATAAAACTAAAATAATTATGGCATCAACTAAATTTATCATTTTTTATCTCCTTACTATTATTAAATTATATTATATTAATAATGAAAAATAAAGGAATTTATGCTAAAATAATCAATATGAGGTGAAAATAGATGACAATTGTTTTTAAAGTCAGTGATAATATTAAAACGCGAATGATTGCATATTACAAAGATAAATTTAGAGAAAAAACGCCGCCATATGCGATTTTTCAAGCCGAAGAAGGGGGAACAATTATTACTTTATATGAAAGTGGTAAAGTTATGTTCCAAGGGATAAGTGCTGATATTGATGCCAATATTTGGGTTGACCAAGAAAAACATTTAAATAATAAAACGATTGATATTAATGCTCCTAAAAAGGAAAAAGATAAGTATCAAAAAGAATTAAATTATTTTTATAGTATGTCTACAATTGGTTCGGATGAAGTTGGTACTGGTGATTTCTTTGGACCAATAGTCGTTACCGCTTCATATGTAAGTAAAGATAAAATTGATTTAATTAATGATTTAGGAGTTAAAGATTCAAAGAAATTAACCGATGAAAAAATCTTAAAAATTGTTCCAACTTTAATTAAAGAAATACCATATGTGACATTTACTTTAAATAATCATGATTATAATAAATATCAAAGTATGGGTTATAATATGAATAAAATTAAAGCAATTTTACACAATAAAGTTTTATATGCCATTACCCATAAAGAAGAAAAATACCCTTATGATGAAATTGTTGTAGACCAATTTGTTTATCCACGAAAGTATTTTGAACATATTATGGAAGCGACAGAAAAAGTAACAAATATTACCTTTACAACAAAAGCCGAAAGCAAATGTGCAAGTGTTGCAGTTGCTAGTTGCATTAGTCGTTATATCTTTTTAAAAAAGATTGATGAATTAAGTAAAGAATTAGGCGTTGTTATTCCCAAAGGCGCTACCACCAGTGCTGATGAAGTAGGACTTGAAATAGCTAAAAAATATGGTTTTGCTAAATTAAATGAAGTTGCTAAATTAAATTTTAAAAATGTTGATAAAATAAAAGAAACTTTAAAGATTAAATAAGTTTCTTTTATTTTTTAATTTTCAAAATAAAAAGAATAGTTTTTTTGTTTATTACTTAATGATGCTTTTTGATATTAAATGAAGTTAGATAGATATAAAAGAGTAAGGTGAAAAAAACTATTCTTAAATTTTATGATGCATATGAATTTTCATCTAATAGATACTAACTTTTCATTAGGACAGTTGTTCTTTTCTAAATTAATTAGAAGCAGGTACATTCCATCGCACCAAATAAATTCCTTTCAATAACCAAAACCCCAAAAGAAATATTTGGAAAAACAACTGATTTCATATACATCGCTATTAAAATAACATATAATTTTTAAACTGTAAAATGCCTGATTTTATGTTTTTGTTAAATATATCTTTCAAAAATATAAATTTATTTAAACAGATTTAATTATTTTAAATTACCTAAATTCTCTAAAAAGAAAAATCTTTAAAATTTTATTATTTTTAAAGATTTTCATCAAAAGCAAGGACAAGGCGGAACCCAATGTTGCTACTCGCAGAGCCGTAGTACCTATCGAAGGAGAACAGACCAGCTTCCGTACCGTTGTTGTGACTGCCTCCACGATTCACCCAGGGATTGCTCGTAAACACAGGAAATCCAGTATCATTATACCAACTACTTATGTTTCTATATTTTATCGTAGCCCTATCTGTAGTTCCTTTATATTGCATTTGTTTAAATGGCCCCATCTCGCCAGTCGCATCTCCAAAGATAAATTTACTATAATCATTAGCATTAGTACTATATGAATATATATCATAATATTTGGAATCTTCTGGTAAATTTATACCACCTGAAAATGTTTTAACATTACTATCTGGCTCTATACCAGTATCTTTACATTCTGGACAAGTAAGGTTGCCATTAAATCCGGAATTCCAAACATTATGTCGTCCACTTGATAATGTTGTAGAATCAGGTCCATCTGCCATTCCAGCCATCATATATTCCCATGCTCCACCACTCATATCAAAGATACCAGTATAGTTATTTGTAGTTGATGCTTTAACACTTTCTTGATTAAAATATTGAGTATTTAAATCTCCATCTTTTCCTTTATCAGCTGTTCCATATTCATTACAAGTATCAGGATGAGTACTACATAATTCATTTGTATTTGTATATCCTGTTGTTGGTTCATGTTTTGCTGCATATCCAGTTAAATAACTAGAATTGTTATTAATTCTTACTTCTTGTCTTGAACCATAGATACTTTGACTTAAATAGGCAACTGCTCCCCATTCCGTATTCTTCATCATATGACTATTTAATTCTTCTTCATAATGTCTGCCTACAACATAAGCCCGAGAAACTTGAATACTTCGCCAACTATACACATTAGGTTTGATTATGACTTTACTAGCTTCACTAATAGCTGTTGCTTCATCTTTTGGATTTTGTTGAGCCCCTGCAGTATTTTCTGCTCCTTTATATCCGGTTTCAAATTTACCTACCCATATTCCATTTGCATTGAAAGCGGTAAATGCCGGATGGGTTAGCCATGTTCCTTTAGTTTCACCTGTTGATTTTTCGGTATCTTTATTCTCAAATACGACTTGAATTGTTTGAACTCTATCTTCTATTTCTTCTGATAAATCAGTATATTTCTCATCACTAAATATCTTATATCGATATCTTGGTATCCATACAAAATAACTTTCGATATCTTCTTCTTTTATTGTTTCTCCTGCTCCTGGGTCAGATTTGCCATCAACTAATATAACAGCATTGGCCCATTCTTGATTAGAGTAATTATACCATTTGGCATTTTCATCAGCTCTAGTTACTTTTTCTTTATCATCAATTACTACTGGGATAAGTTTATCATTTAATACTGGATCTGCTCCATTTAAGATATCTTCTTTATATTTACCTTCAGTTTTTTCTACTGCTGCTTCAACAGTTATTTTACTTTCAAAGATTTTGTTCATTGTTGCCTCGGCATCTTC
>CANPZX010000027.1 GCA_947589195.1 uncultured Bacilli bacterium
GCAAAAAAAGAGAAGAAGAAAATAGACCTTTATATCGAGCTATGAATAAATATGGAATTGAAAATTTTTCAATAGAAATTGTTGAAGAATGTTTACCAGAAAATACTTCAGAAAGAGAAACTTATTGGATTGAATATTATGGTTCATTTAAGTATGGATATAATGCAACTAGAGGTGGCGATGGAAAAACTTATTTAGATTATGATTTAATCTATAAAACATATTTTGAAACTAAAAGTTTAGTAAAAACAGCTCAATTATGCAATTGTAGTGAAGATAGTGTTAGGACAATAGTTACATCAAAAGGAATTTCAAAAGAACAACTTAGAGAAAATGATAAAATTAATAAGTCTAAAAAAGTTGCTATGATAGATAAAAAAACTGAAGAAATACTTCAAGTATTTACTGGCACTTGGGATGCTGGAAGATTTCTTGGTAAAGGACATCAACATATTCAAGAAGTTTGTCAAGGTAAAAGAAAAAGTGCTTATGGATATTTTTGGAAATATTTAGATTAGTTATAAACCTAACCCAGTATCCAAGTCAAACCGACCAGCTGGCTTTGTGGGAGTGTGAGGACTGGGATATAGATTGCACTTTCGGACAGATGAAGCCGACAATCGGGTTTTATTTTGTGGGTATAGTATAATTGGTTAGTATGCGAGTCTTCCAAACTTGGGACGCGGGTTCAAATCCCGCTACCCACTCCATGCGGTGTTGGTGAAGTGGTTAACACATCAGGTTTTCATCCTGACATTCATGGGTTCGAATCCCATACGCCGTACCAAATTTATTACAATTATAGAAATCATAATAGAAAAACAAAAAAGACACAATCAGCAATTAGATTTAGGTATGGTAAACCCGTGGTTATTGGTTCAAATCCAATCTCGCCCACCAAAATATGGGCGAGTAGCTCAATGGTAGAGTACGAAAATTTAAAATGTGTCTTGTTTTTTCTTGGTGGCTTAGTACAGTCGGTTAGTACGTTTGCCTGTCACGCAAAAGGTCACGGGTTCGAGTCCCGTAGTCACCGCCATTTGTTATATATCTTAAGTATCCTGTATGGACTTAGGAATTTATATAGAATTAGAGTATCCCGTGTGGACTCTAGTCATAGGGGCTTAGTGTAATGGTAGCACAGCGGTCTTTAAAAGGAGTAAAATTATGGATACAATTAAAAAAGGTAAATTAGGCTATAATATTTTAGAAAAAGAGTTATTAAAAAGAAACTGAGATATTTATGTACCTTTATTAGAAGATACAAAAATAGATTGTATTATTTCTAAAGATAATTATTTAATTAAAATGCAAATTAAAATATTAAGTTATGATAAACGAGATAATAGAAAATATTTACCTGTAAGAAAAATAAGTCATAATCAAGGAGAATATAAAGTTCATTATTATACTTCTAATGAAATTGATTATTTTGTAGGAGTAGACATTGAAACAGAAGATATTTATATTGTTCCTATTGAATTTAGCTCAAAATATTCTAGCAGTATTGGGTTAAAAGCATTAGAACCTTATAAAAATAATTTTACTCAATTGGAGCCTCAAGTCGGAAACGATTTGAGTGGATGTGATGATATCGGTGAATCCTTAGCTGGTAACACCGAGGGAATAGATGAATAATCTAGCCCGTAGAGAGTAGATAATCACACACCTAAGTTAAAAATAATATGGTGAAGATGTACTCCAGACCACAAACTATATGTACTCAATAGGTAGTGAAAACTATAGTGGTAAGCAAAACCGTAAAGACGCGACTCCAAATCGCGGGGTGTGGGTTCAAATCCTACAGCCCCTGCCATGTAGGGAATTAGGCTAGTTGGTAAACTGCACGACTCCAAATCGTGATTCGGGGGATCGTGACCTCCATTCCCTGCCATATAAAATTTTAGTCAATTGAAAGTTGATTAACATCTCTAGACCCCATCCACGATTGGGTAATGCCAAGTGCAAAAGGACGCCTAAAAGTGTAGAAATGCACTCAAGAATCGCTTAAAGTAAAACGCCTATATGGTGCGGGCAAGTTGGGGGACGACAAGGGACAGGTTAAATTCCTGTATAGTCCATACAGAGGATATGGTGATTGTGACGGCTGGGAAACCGAGGCTGCGGTGGTGAGGTGTTAGTCAACTTTCAGTTGACTAATAAATAATATGTGCGTTTGGTCAAAAGTGTTTAAGAGTAGCTTTAATGCTGCTATAGACCTTGCCGCCGCGCATTGTTTATTGAAAATTAATAAAAATTATTATATAATAATAATGTAATAAATAAGGAGTGAATGATATGAATGAAACTCAAAAAAAATTAGCAACAGAAATTGAATTATTAGAAGAATCAGAATTAAGACAACAATTATTTCAAGTTACTCTTGAATTATGGAGATATCAAGATATAGTTCAAGCAATATATGATTATTTAGAAACAATAAAATTTGAAAAGAAAGTATGTTTTGAATTATATGAAATTATAAAAAAACTTGAAATTGAATAAAATTTATTATATAATAATAATGTAATAAATAAAGTTCTTTGAAAATAAAATTATTTGTAACTCAAATAAGGATAGGTTTCGTCCTACGAGTGGACTCTTACACCAATTCAAAAGATTGGTCATTAATGCAGAAGCATGAGGGAGAGTTGCTGTCGGGTTAACAAACATAAGGTACTATTGATTTCGTGGCTTATTGATTATGTGGGAGTTGGCGTCCTAAACAAATCTAATGGCAAAGCCTTGGCGGTTGAAATAAGAAAGCAATAGGTAACTAGCATAAATCCGTAGATGTGAAAAAGAGCAAGAACCTTATATGTTAGAAGTAACCAATCTTCTCTGCACAGAAATGCGGCGGTGTCGGCCAATACCTCCGTGTGTAGTAACTTAATTCTTATTCATTATATTATTGAAATACGCTGGAAGAAGTATTTCTTTGGTTATTTTTAATAGCCAAATACACTAATAACAGTAGACGCTGTAAGTGATTATGACCATAGCCTATGAAAAAAGGATAAAAGGTTGATTAACCTAAGTGGGTAAGTGAAAATATAATGAGCATAGGAAAAGTTGTGTGCGACTGGATGCGAGCTCCAATATGACCTTTGCCGGGCATAAGGCGGGAGACCGTCAGGAGAAGTGAGCATTAACGGTTGAAATAGGTAAAACTATGTATAACAGTTTGGCACATGGGCATATAAGAAATCCGTTATTTATAATTGGGACAGTACAGACTATTAAAGATAGTTTGGGAATATATTACTCCAGTCTATGCTATGTTTGTAGAGTATCGGTCTCTACCTTTGTGACTGAAAATGTGGTTAATCTGAAAAAGACTTGTTGGTATGCAATAATCCAACCAAAATAATTTTATTTTCAAGGAACTTTAATTATAATTGGGAAAGCTGCTGGTAAACCCATTCCAACAAAAAGTAGCGTAGATATTAATCCGATGGGTAGAAGGGTAAGTTGGTACGCCTTTTGCGAAAGATAAATATCGGGTTCATTATCAAGAGGTTGCAAACTCGAGGCGGCATGAGGGTTCAATTCCCCACGGAACTGCGTATAGGTTCTGACTTGGCGTTGCCGCCAATATGAACTTGTGTATAAGTAGAAAAATAAATAATGTTTTCTATTTATACACGAGGTCATCCTGATATTGAGATATAGTTTCGTGAACATCTAGTTTAGGAATATGTTTAAAATGGGACACAAAGCATATTCGTTCTAATTTATTGGCGGCAACTCAATCCATACGGCAATAAATTACTAGATGAATTTTTTATAAAGAGGTGAATAGTTTATGGTTAAATATAATAAATATTTAAAAGAATTAGGCTTAAAAGAAGATGATTATCCTTTTAATGTAGTTGAAGGCGATTCAAGATATATTGAAGATGAAGATGGCTTTAAAGGTAATGAATTCTTTAGTTTAGATTATTCATTAAGTCTTTATATTTATTCTCAATTATGTTATTTTAAAGAAAATTGTTTATTTTGTTATCCATCAGAATTGACTTTAGAACAATGGGAAGATATATTAAATAAAATGATAGAAGCATTTAAATTAATGATTATTGAAGATAAAACATTTGAACAAACAATGCATTTAGGAGTTAAAGAACAAAAAATTATATCTAAAAATAAACAAAAGAAAATCAATTATGGACTTAGACTATTTATAAAATATTTTAGAGATTTATGGTATTAATGCGGGGTTGGGTGAGTTAGGCTTAAACCAGCAGTTCGCTAAACTGTCAACCGAGTAATCGGTTCGCTAGTTCGAATCTAGCACCTCGCGCCATTTATTCCTATAGTCTAAAGGATAAAATACTTGGCTACGAACCAAGAGTTGTAGGTTCGAGTCCTACTAGGAATACCACGCGGGGTGCTAGCTCAGTTTTCGGTAGAGCAACTGACTTTTAATCAGTAGGTCGAGAGTTCGAATCTCTCGCATCCCACCATATATTTGTATGCCTTCTTGGGGGAGAGGTTTAACCCACCGATCTTGAAAATCGGCAATCGTGAAAACGGTTCCTTGGTTCGAATCCAAGAGAAGGCGCCATTAAAGTTATAAATTGCAAAAGATAGATTAGAGTAATTAACTAATCGAAAGCTGCTACTCTCGGTTTCTTTTGCAATATTATATAAAAGAGAGTAGAAAGGAGAGTAAAATATGGCACTATATAATGCATTACAAGGAAATCTAGGTCTTGGAAAAGCCATTGATTATTTCACCAGTTGTAGTATTCCAGTTGCAATTCCATTAAATGATACTCAAAAATACGATTTAATTGCAGATTTCAATGGAAAATTACAAAGAATTTCAGTAAAAACAAGTAGATGCACAGATAATAATATTTCTTTTTCCGTACAATTAAGAAATACTGGTGGTAGCTCTGGAGAAAATAAAACTAGACCTTTTGATAATACTAGTTGTGATTATGTTTTTGTATATACAGCTAATGAAGAATTATATTTAATTCCTTCAAATATTATTGAAGCAAAAAATGCAATATCTGTTGGACCTAAATACAAAGATTATTTAATTAACATTAAAAATTTTAATACTTTTATAAAAGAAAACGTATAAAAAAGTAATGCGTTTGGTCAAAAGTGTTTAAAAATAGGTTTAAGGCACTAACAACCTGCATTTCCGCATCTCATTTACTTTTTATTAAAATTATTATATAATATATATGTAATAAATAAGGAGAGTGAATGAAATGAGAAAATATTATTTAATATGTAAATTTAATAAAGGATTATACAGTAAAAATACTAACAGTATAATTAAACTTCATACTATTGTTGGAGATACTGGAACTATTTTACAAGAAATGTATAAATACACCAACGAGTATGCAAAATCAGAAGATTTAATATTTGATGGCAAGAAAAAAGGAACTATTTTTAGAGATAATGTTAAAGTAGGTACTTTTGCTATTGAAACTAGAATGATATAATGGCGGGGTTAGCCTAATGGTTAGGGCGGTGGTTTGTGGAGCCACTCGTAAGAGTTCGATTCTCTTACCCCGTCCCATATAGGAGTATGGCGTAATTGGTAGCCGCTCTAGTCTTAGAAACTAGTATCGAAAGATGTGCAGGTTCGAGTCCTGCTACTCCCACCATTTGGCTAGATGGCATACACGGTTGGTGCGTTGGACTGAAAATCCAAAGAAGAATGTTCGACTCATTCTCTAGCCACCAAGTGATATGGGAGCGTGGTGAAATTGGTAAACACGTGAGACTTAAAATCCCATGGGCTATGCCTTTGAGGGTTCAAGTCCCTCCACTCCCACCATAAATATAGGAGGGAATATGAAAGAGTATGAAATTGAAATAGATTATATTAATTTTGATTATAGAGAAATGCAAATAGGTTGGACAGCAAAAAATATTGGTTTTGGTGTATTAACAATACATCAAGATGCAATTAATAAATATACTATTGATTCAGAAACAATGCCACAAGACTTTGTAGATAAAGTTTTATATGAAGCATCTATATATATAAGACATTTTGGCTCTTTAGCTTAGTTGGCTAAAGCATCCCGTTCATACCGGGAAGACCCTAGATTCGAGTTCTAGAAGAGCCACCAATAATGTGGATATAGTTTAAGTAAAACAGTCGCTTGATACACGATTATAAAAGTTCAAATCTTTTTGTTCACACCATTAAATTTTATAATATTTTAAATCTATGTATCTGCGGCAGTAGATAGAAAAACCTAAGGGCGTGTCCTATGGTAAGATAGAGTAAAGGATTAAGTGAAAATCTTAATTGGGATGTAGATAAGAGGAAACAAATATCAATGGTAAATATTATAAAAAGAGATGATATATAAATCCTACGAGAGTTAATGGAGGGAATCGCCTTTAGTTCGAGTGTGGTGAGGCACAGCTAGTAATAGTTAGGATTATATATGCGGGATTAGCACAGTTGGTTAGCGCGCCACTCCTACAAAGTGGAGGTCGAAGGTTCGAGTCCTTCATCCCGCACCAATAAGTTAATATTAGATGTGGCGGAATATGTAGACGCGGTAAAGAGGCGAGTATCAAGGTAGTCTAACTATCTAATAACCTTAAACACTTTTCTTAGGCAATAGTAAGAGTTAGAGAAAACAAGGATAAGTCCTAAGAGGAAAGATACTTATGTAAGGTGGAAATCCTTACCATCTATTATTAAATAAATAAGATGTCTTTATAAAATTAAAAATGATGACCTCCAATTATCATCCGTTATGTATTAATAAAAAATATATAAAGACATCTTGCATATTATTCGGGAACGCGGTGTGATGGCTTTCGCACGCTAGTTTTGGGAACTAGGGGTGAGGTTCAATTCCTACGTTCCCGACCATATAAATTGGCTCTTGGTGAAAAGGTTATCACGAAAGACTGTTAATCTTTGATTCTGGGTTCGAGTCCCAGAGAGCCAGCCATTATGTTCTCTTAGTTCAACGGATAGAACATAGGTCTTCTAAACCTATGATGAAAGTTCGATTCTTTCAGGGAACACCATTTTTAAATATAAAGAGGAGAATGAAATGAATAAAGAAGATTTAATAATGATATTTCCACTTGCGGCAATAGCATTTGTAATAGTAATAATATGTATTTTTATGTCTAAATATTTTAATGAACACCCATGTTTAAAATATGAAGAACAAGAGAAATGTTATACTGTTCGTGTATGCGATGGTGGAATTCCAATACAAGGATTTTGTCATACAAAAGAAGAACACGTATGTCAAATGGAAAGAACTTGTGTAAATAGAAAATAATGGGAGTGTATTCCGCTAAGGAGTCGGGTTGGACTGTAAATCCAATGTCTTTAGACACGAGTGGGTTCGATACCCTCAACTCCCACCAATAATTTGACATCAAAAAAAAATTTTGATATAATATATATGAATTAAGACAAGAGTCAGCAAATATATTTTAAGTAGGTAAATTGGTTACTAATAATTTTAATTATATTAAATAATTAAGTGTAGAAAGATATTCTGATTAAAGTATAGGGATATCCACAACATAGTTTTATACTTTTCTTGTCTTGACTTCATTCATTCCCTTTCTGCGGAAACGAGGTTACACGCTGCTATTAAGCATGATTAGTGGTACTCACAACCTCGTTCCCGCAATTTTTTTATGCACAAAAAAAAGAGATAGAGTAATTTTTACTCTATCTCTTCTTCTACATATAATTTTAAAGCTTCTTCAAATGTCATTGATAAAGGTGTATATGCTATTGTGAAATAATATGGAATATGTTCTTCTTCTGTTTCAGTTGCAGGTATATAAACATCATTAATATTTCTAATATGCATACCTTCATCTGCTCTTAACACTTTAAAATCTCCTTCTTGTAATAATGTCATATATTAACTCACCGTCCATCCTTTATCAGTTGCAGTTTGGATTTCCGCAGATGATAATTTTCTTAAATTTTCAATTCCTAAAATTAATTGTTGTGTACTTGTAGTTTTTTCTTCTCCATAAACAGTATTTAAGTTACTTAAATTATTAATTATATTTATAATACTATCATGAGTTAAATTTACGCAACTGTGTAAATCTAATGTATAATCAGAATAATTTGTTTGTTTTACTGTATATGCGGCACCTAAATTTTTAAAACCCTTTAAGTCTGTTAATTTGATTTTTTCACCATAGAACATAGATGCAACATTCTTTGCTGAACTTAAATCTAATAAAGGTAATGAGGCTAATATAGTAGCTCCATTAAACATATTACCAAAATCAGTACAATTAGAAGTATCATATTCTGGTATAGTTTTTAATTTAGAACAGTTATGGAAACAATTACGCATAGTTTGAACATTTGTAGTTGTCATATCAGGAGCTTCCTTTAATTGTTTACAACCATCAAAAGTATAATATAATGTTTTATTATTAATAGTGTTTTCTTTTGTAATAAAAGAAAAATCTGTTAAACTTTCACAAGAGTATAATGTTTCACTTAATTGTGAAATATTTTTACCATTTAAAATATTTTTTATTGTTTCTATATTTGTTAAGCTTCTACATCCATAAAACATACTATCTAAATTCATTTCTGTTGCTCCACTTTTTATTTTTAATTCAGGAGTTTTAGTAAGACCACTTAAACCATAAAATATATAATGTAAAGCATCTGATTTATCTAAATTAGTTAAATCTAATTCAGGTAAAGTTTTAATTCTTTTTGCTATATTAGAACTTGTATTCATTGTTAATGGATTTGGTTGAGGTTCAATAGTTCCATTGTTAATATATAAATTAATATCTTTTCCGCCACCAGTAGGAATATTTTCAATTTCTGTATCAAAATCTTTTGCTTTGATAAGAGATTGGTCTCCTTTTTTATTTTTAATTGCGGCAGCCACATCTGTTAAAAAATTATTTAAATTATCTATTCTTGCCATATTAGTATTCACCTTCTAATACTTTAGTAATAGCCTTTTCAATAGCACTATTAAGTTGTTCTTCTGTTATGAATTTTTTATCTGCGGCGTCAGTTGTTAAATATCCGTCAAGGCTAGGTATATTGCTCTTTAAAGCATAGGTTTCCGCAGCATGTTCAGCAGTTTCATAATTTTGTAATGTTTCTACTTTAGCATAAGTTGTATTTGCAACATCTGTTTTTAAATAACTATCTAAATCAGTTTTATTAGCTTTTAATTCAACTTCATCTTTTGTAGCTAAATTACTAATATCTTGATGTTTTGTTAAATAATTTTTATCTTCAATTTCTTGTTTAGTATAATATTCATTTAAATCATTTTTAACAACAACTATATCATTTTCATCAAACGCATGGTCGTTACTAGTTTTTACATATGCATGACCTTTGTTAAGTGTTAATCTTGTTCCTTCTCCAGTTTCTGCGTTTTTAGCGTACATTTGAACATATATATCTTCAGATCCGTCATTAACAGCAACACCCATTTCTTCACCAGTATTAGAAGTAAATTTTAGTAATCCACCAGTTGGATCATTAGATATTAAAGCAATTCCTTTATTACCAACAACTCTTTGTTGTACGTATCCTCCTAGATTTTCTTGAGTTGCAAATTTTTTGTCTGCATCTTCGATTTTTAAATATCCATCTAGGGTAATTTGTCCACCAGCGGCTGCTTCCGCGAATTTACCATCAATATCAGCTTTTGAATAAGAATAATCTTTATTAGCAAATCTTTCATCACTTGCATCTTTATTATAATAATTTTCTAATTTATTATCTACGCCAATATTGGTTGCATATGCAGATAAATCTTGATGTTCGGTTAAGAATTTTTCATCAGCTTCGATTTTTGTATAAGCATCCTTTTTAGTTAATAGTTCATCATCATCACTAAATTCAGGTGTGTCTTTACCTGTTGTGTAATATGCTTTTTCATTATTTACATCAATTCTAGCACCTATATTAGTATCTTTATCAGTTACAGATAATTGAGCATAAACATTTGAACTACCGTCATTAACTGAAATATTAGCTCTTACATTATTTTCATTATTTAAATATAATAATTGTCCACCTGTTTCATTATTTAAAATTGCGGCAGTACCTTTTTCATTTTCAATTACTGCATCAACTTTTTTATTTAAATCTGCTTTATGTTCTATTTTTGTTTCATAAGTTTCTTGTGCTTCTGCTTTTTTAAGATAGTCTTTTAAATCAACGGTTCCGCCAGTAATAGCATTAGCAATAGCTTCATCAGTTTCTTCTTTAGTATAATAATCTTCTAAATTAGGAATTTCATCTTTTGTAGCATATGTTTGTTCAGCTTCTTCTGTTGTTACATAATTTTCAAGATGCATTTCATTTATTAGTTCTTGTTTATCATCTTCTGTAAAATAATCTATACCTTTTTGAGGGGTATATCCATCTTTACCATCTGAACCAGCTGGACCGATAATTGAAGGAATATTTTGAAATTTTCCTTGTTCATCTCTAACTTTTAGTATCATATTTCCCTCCTATTATTCTGTAGCAAAAGGTATATATTTTGGAGTTAAATCCATAGATTGCATAAACACTTCGTCATTTCCTAATAACTCTCCATGATATACGATTGTGCCTTCATAATTTGTTCTTACTGCATTAATTTTTATTGTTCTAACTGTATTGCCGCTATCTACAACAACATTATCATCAACAGTAGTATAGAATACTAATGTATCTGTTTCTGTTCCATTTATAGCATCTGAAATACTATATTTAACTTTTAATAAAGTTGCATTATGTTGTGTAATAATATTAACTTGATCATTGCTTAATTGTAAACTAGGATATTGATGACCAGTTCTATCTTCTGTAGTCATAGTGGCGTCCATTTCTATTGTTGGAAGTAAATTTCCAGTTTCTAATTTACCTATTCTTTCATCTAAATCATGTCCTTTATTAGCACCTAAAACACCATTAACTGGAACATCAGTTTTAACATCCATATTATCAATTTCCATAATAGTTTCAGTTGCACCACTTCTAGTTTTTACTTCAACAACCGTTTGTCCACTAAATTCAGGATCTTCATCTTCAGTAATTAAATGTCTAGCTAATCCTTGTAATAAATCTGAAGTTTCTGTTGTTAAATCATGCTTAGTAATAATTGCATCTTCCTCAGTTACTTCTGGAGTATCTTTATTAAGTGTTATATAAGCCTTGTTTAATCCAAGAGCTAGTCTAGCTCCTACATTAGTTTCTTTATCCATTGCTCCTAACTGAACATATATTCCATAACTACCATCATTAACTGAAATATTAGCTCTCTTTCCGTCATTAGTTAAAAATAATAATTGACCACCATTATCTAAATTTTGAAATTCTGAGCTTCCATTTGCGCCTTCTACTTTTTGAAGTACATAATTAGATAAATCTATATTAACTTTTTGTTCATATGCTTCTCATTTACCATTTACATACATATATGTATCATATTGATTTTTTTCAGTTGGATTATCTGTTGGAACTAAATACATAGCACTTTCATCAATATTTTCTGATGGTAATTCATCAACTATAAAATATTTTAATGCTCCTGTATCTCCCTTTGGACCTTTTAAGTCTCCATTATTATATTTATCTTGTAAACTTTCTGCATCTTCAAAAATAATATTGTTTGCGGTAACGCCTGCATTTCCATTTGGATCGATCCATACGTTAATATCAGTATCCTGTGGCTCTTCTGAACCTAAATAAACACCACTTTTACCTGGATCTCCTTTAGGACCTTGAATTGTTTTGATTAAACCGGCATCTACTTCATTACCATCAGACATACTACATATTAAATGATTACTTTCATTTATTTTTACATCAGTAATAGAAACACCATCTTCAGGTTCAGGGAAGGTCATTTCTAAAACTTCACCATCTGAAGTTGTGATTTTTAAAGTTAAACCATCTACTTTATAACCACTAATTCCGCCAGCTACACCCGCAACAAGCTTTTTACATAATGCATATGTGATTATATCCATATTAAACCTCCTATAGTTTCTTCCATTCTTCTTGATTATTTAAAATATATACATTCCCTGTTTCCGCAACTAAACATGTGCTTCCTGGAGCAACATCGTTTGCTTTTGTAGGTAAGCTTTGCACATCATCTTCTGTATCAGCAATAAAATCTGTTACATAAGTAGTTGTATTATTAGTTTGTTTAATTATATTTACCATATTACTTTCCTCCTTTGTGTTTGTATCTACTGATATATTAAAAATATATTAATTACCTGAAATAATTCTACCCATAATTGACTTAAGAAAAAAAATATTATATAATATTTATGAATAAAAGAAAGGTATAAAAAAGGTGAATAAATGAATAATAATTTTATAAAAGCAATGGAAAAAGAAAGTAATTATAAATCAACAGAAAATGGAGCTACTGCTTATCGATCTACACTTGATGCAGTATATGATTTATTCGCATTTGGTGGGGCATATAGAAACAGAAGTGATGATGATTGTATTTTCTTATTTAAAAAAGCATTTGAAGAAAATGAAGATTTAGCTTTAAAATGTTTATTTTACCTAAGAGATGTTCGCGGCGGCGCCGGTGAACGCAGATTCTTTAGATTGTGCATGAATTGGCTAGCTAAAACGCACCCTGAAACCGCTTTCCGCAATATTGACAACATACCAGAATATGGTAGATGGGACGATTTATATTGTTTAGAAAATACCGAACTGGAAGATGATGCTTTTGATTTCATGAAAGAACAGTTAATATTAGATTTAGCATCATTAAAGAAAGGTGAAAACGAAGGAGTTTCATTACTTGGTAAGTGGTTAAAATCAATCAATGCATCATCAGAAGAAACAAAAAGACTAGCAGAGAAAACAAAAAACTATTTTGGTTATTCTTATAAAAAATATCGTAAAATTTTATCTGCTTTACGTACAAGAATTAATATTGTTGAAAAACTTATGTCAGAAGGCAAATGGGAGCAAATTGAATTTGAAAAACTACCATCAAAAGCAGGATTTAATTATAAAAATGCATTTGCAAAACATGATACTGAAAGATATAATGAATTTATCAATAGCAAAGAAACTAAGGTAAATGCGGGAACGCTTGCTCCATATGAAATTGTAAAAAAAGTAATGAGAAATAATAAATTTCCTGAGGGTATAGATAGAGCTACTATTAATAAATATTGGGAAAATCAAAAAGATTACTTAAATGGTAAACCATGTAGTATGATGTGTGTTATAGATACATCTAGTTCAATGACATGGACTAATAATAATAATATAGGTTTTGTTCCTTTAGATGTTGCCATTGCTTTAGGTATGTATTGTGCAGAAAGAATTGAAGGAGAGTTTAAAGATTATTTCATTACATTTTCAAGCAGACCTCAATTAATTAAAATTGATGGAGTAGATTTTTGTGATAAAGTAAGAAGAATTTATAATAATTGTATTTGTGAAAATACAAATTTAACTTCAGTATTTAATTTGTTTTTAGATTTATATCAAAATAATGCGATAACTGCTGAAGATATACCTGAAAAACTTGTTATTATATCAGATATGGAAATTGATTCTTACTATTCTCCTTTTCATGATAAAAGTTTTATCACCACTGAATTAGATATGATTAGAAGAATTTGGTCTGTAAATGGACTAAAAGCTCCTGATATTATATATTGGAATGTAAATGCTAGAAACGATACTATTCTTGACGATCCAGACCTTGAAGGAGTTTCATATGTTAGTGGATGCACTCCAGTATTATTTCAACAAATTGTTAGTGGCAAAAGTGGAAAAGAATTAATGATTGATAAACTAGTTCATAGTGGAAGATATGCTAATGTAAAATAACGGGAATGCGAGGTATATGGCGGCGTAGACCTTGCTTGCCGCATGTCAACTAAATAAAGTATTTAGTTGATTTTTTTTTAAAATTATTATATAATAATAATGTAAAAAATAAGAAAGGAGAAGTGATGAAAATGGAAAAAATTATAAAGAGATTGCATGAATTACAAATATTAATTTTAAAAGCAAATGAAAAGGAATTGGATGCAATAGCAGTTGAATTGTGTGATATTGAAAAGAAAATTATAAGTATGCAAAAGCCAATTAAGAAAGAGAGACGATAATTATGGCAGTATATTTACATGGGGATACTCATGGAGATTTTCATGAATTAATTGATTTTATTCATGACTATTCATTAACAGAAAATGACGCAGTTATAGTTCTTGGAGATATGGGTTTATACTGGGATAAATTTGGAAAATGGGCAGAGTTTTTTATAGGTAACTATGAAGCTATGTATAAAACCCATATCTATTTTATAGATGGCAACCATGAAAATTTTGATTTATTAAAAGAGCTTCCTGATGAAGAAGGAACGCCATTTAAGAAATGTTCTGAACATATTCATTATATACCAAGAGGCACTGTATTTACAATGGGTGGTAAAACAATTCTTGCATGCGGCGGTGCCGATTCCGTAGATAAAAATACGCGTACTAATCGTTATGATTGGTGGGCAGATGAACAAATAACAAATGATGATATTGAAAAATGTATTAATAATTCAAAAGGTAAAGATATAGATATAATAATATCTCATTGTTGCCCATATTCTATATTTGATAGATATTCTTATATTTTAATTACTCTTTTTGGTATAGACCAAAGTAAAGTAGATCATACTAGTGAATATCAATTAGATAAATTGGTAAATGAAGTAGAGTTTAAAAAATATTATTTTGGACATTACCATGTAGATAGGCAATTAAATGAAAAATATACTTGTTTATTAAATGATTTTATAAAGATAGGAGAATAAATATGGATGAAATATTAGATTATTTAAAATCAAATAAACAATTTATAGTAGATAAAGTAGATTATGAAAATGAAAAAATAGTTCATATTTATTTTAGAGATGCACAAATATTTTATTTAGTTATCGCACCCCATGAAGGAACACATTTAAAATTTTTATTAAAAGCAAATGCACAAGAAACATTCGATAAATGGGGTAATTGCACTCAAGAATATTTAAGAACAACTGGAAATTTAATTGTTGATATATTAAAAAATCATTTAGTATGAATTTATCAAAGAGAATTGCAATCTACACTTAGAAAAATGCGGGAGTCGGTTAAAGATTCATAAGCGACGGCTGCCGCATTCTCATATTAATTGATTTTTAATAAAAAATATTATATAATATAAATGTAATTAAAATAAAGGAGGGAAATAGAATGATTTTAATTATAGTTGCATTTATTTTGTCATTAATTACAATGGCAATAATATCAGTAGAAACAGGAGATGGAGTTCAAGATCCAATAGTATTTAAATTTAAACCTAAATGTTTATTCGGTTTCTTATGGCTATTGATAATTTTATTTGGATGTTTTGTTCAAATAGGAACAGGGGAAGTTGGTATTAAAACAAGGTTTGGAAAAGTAGTAGATGCATCTTTAAGCGAAGGATTAAATTTTAAACTACCTTTTGAAGATGTAAAGAAAATTAATGTAAAAGTTCAAAAGTATGAAAATGAACAAGCGTTATCTAGTTCAACAAAAGATATGCAAATTGTTGAAAATGTAAAAATTACAGTAAATTATCAGGTTAATAGTAAGAAAGCACCTTCTTTATATAGAGAAGTTGGAGTTAATTACTTAAATGCAATAATGGAACCAGCAATTCAAGAAACAGTTAAGGCTGTAATATCTAAATATACGGCTGGGGAATTAGTAACAAAAAGAAGTGCTATTTCTTTAGATATTAACGATACATTAAATAATAAAATAAAAGACTATGGAATTAATGCAGTATCTACGGCTATAAATAATTTTGACTTTAGTAAAGCATATAATGAGGCTATTGAAAAGAAGGCTGTTGCTGAACAAGAGGTTGAAACTGCAAAGAATAAACAAGAGAAAGCAAAAATAGAAGCAGATACTAAAATTATAGAAGCACAAGGGGAAGCTGATGCGAACAAAAAGATTAATGAATCTTTAAGCGACCAAGTCTTAAAAGATAAATTCATAGATAAATGGGATGGACATTTACCTACTGTAACTGGCGGCGACGCTTTATTAGATGTATCAGGATTATTAAAATAGGAAGATCCTTCCTATTTTTTTGATTTTTTATAAAATTTATTATATAATATATGTATAAAAAAGAGGTGAAATATAAATATGGAATGGTATGTATTAAATTATGATTTTAATAAAAGAGTAGCCTATAACTTTAATATATTTAAAAGTAGTAAATTTACAGATGGATTAAAAAAAATATTAACAGAACAAAATGATATAAAAGAAGAAATAAATAATTTATTAAGATATTGTTTTTGGAGCAAAACTGAATATGAAATTTATGTAACAGATGCTTTTCATGAAGAAGCGAGTAAAATAGATGTATATAGTCAGGTTGCCGCAAATTTAGATGCTTTTGTTGATTATATATTAAATAATAAAGAAAAGATATTACTTGAAAATTAATAAAAATTATTATATAATAATAATGTAATAAATAAGAAATAAACATTTCTGTTAAGCGTAGGTCGAACATTCGGCTGGGGTGGAACATCTAACTTACCAGACAGTCGCGAAAAGGACTATATGTTGGTTTGAGTCCAACTAATGGGGCTGTAAAAGTCCCAAGTGGCAGAATAGATTATGCTAGTCCGTAGTAGCCACCTATCATCAATAGGATTGGTATCTGGAGTCCTGTGGAATACATAGGGAGCGTTAAGAGAGCTTGAGTGTGTTTAATGGAAATGTTTATAGATAATCCAAGTTTGCAAAACAATTGATTGTATATTAATCCCTGTAATCAAAGAGACTATCTTATGTGCAAGACTAGAATGTGGCTAGATAAGCACCTAGCAGAATTAGAGGAGTCATGACCTTGCGATACTATCACTATGAAAAATGGGCTGCGGGTGGTTGAATAAAAGTCAAAGCGATATAAACTTGGTTAATGAATTATATATAAAAGGAGGGATGTCATCTCCGAATGGTAGTGGAATAGGAGTGATGACTAACGGTCTTAGTAGCTGAGTGTCCATGTAGGCGAAAGGTGACGGTTTATAATTCATTAGCGGCGGTTGCCGCATCAAGAAAGAAAAATTATTTTCTTTCAGGTCTTTCTTACCAAATAAGACTGCAGTCGAACCTAGGTGATAGGAGAGTAATTAACTCCTTAAAGGTAAGAACGGGCTGAAAGAAAATAATTGATAATATTTAAAAAATATTATATAATATATATGTAAAAAGAAAGGAAATGATAAAATGAAAGTATATGTAATAACTACTCAAACTGAAGATGAGGCATATAATGATGTATATACAGTAGGTATATATAAAGATTTTAATAAGGCATTAGAAAAAATGCAAGATGTAAAAGATGATTATATACAAGGTTTAAAAGAAGAATGTGAAGATGATGAAATTGATTTTAATGAACAATATACAATAGAAGAAGAAGTATATGAGGATAGAAAAGAAGCCTATTTTAAAATCTATGATGAAAATTTCTATGTAGCCTATTGTGATGTTCATGCAGAAGATTTAGTAGAATAATTGATAATATTAAAAAATTATTATATAATATATATGTAATAAAAAGATATGGGTTAAAAGGGATTCACAACTAACCCTACGGTGGTACCCATTTGATAAAAGCCTATCCAAACAAATTGTTGTAGAAGTTTTCTAAGATGGGGTTAGAAGTGGGAGATCTTCTGAAAAAACTCCGACCATCTCTACCTGAGCCAACCGAATAGAGAATAGCTCACGCGGGCCCGAACCCGTCATACTGATTAAGTTCTGGTATGTGACAGAGAATGTGGACAAAATTGTAGGTAGATATTTAGTTTTGATAATGCTACTCTTTTGGGGAGTAGCAAACCCCTATTTGGTCATTTTAAGGTTAAATAAATGACAAGTGAGATATTGTTGTCCGACGGGACAAGTGAAGCAGGGCAGGTCTCACCTTAGCAGCCAAGACTGGTATCTCATTGGGGAGAACTTATTAAGATAAGAGTATATACCTCTCCCAATAATATATTTATACTGATGATAACAATAGCTCAGACTATATGAACTAGGAATCCTATCTTGAAGGCTGAGTGAAGGTAAAAGCTAGATAGTGGCAGACTTTAGAGGATGGAATGCCGCCGCCCGCGTGTTATCATTAGAATTAAGTATATTATTGATAATTTATTAAAATTATTATATAATATATATGTAAATAAGAAATATAATAATTAATAAATATGAGTAAAGAAATTACTTGAAAATATTTAAAAAATATTATATAATTAATATGTAAAAAAGATAAGTTATAAATCTTTTTTAAGGGGAGCCACCTCTAAAATAAGGTATCTGTTGGTTACAGTTGAGCAACGGCATTGCCGCCTCATAAATAACCTTTAGCTCTTGGCGAAATTCTCAACGCTACATAGTAGCGATAAAGACGCACTAAAGAAAATAATGGTCTAACAATAGTAAGGGTAATCGCCTCTGAACGATGACCTATCATACAAGCGTTATGGTAGGAGTTGAATGAGAGAAATAGTTGAACCTTAGTTGGATGTCCTGTGGTGGAAGTCCATAGGAGAGCTAAATATTCTTAATTGATAATAATTAAAATTTATTATATAATATATATGTAATAAATAAATAAGAAATTTATTACATTACAACTAATATTAAGAAAAGGAGTTTATGAAACCCACTAAGTGAGCAGGGTAATGCTTAAACAGTTATTCTCCTTTATCAAAAATTAACGGCAATAAGTTCACTTAGGGGACTTGGCAATAATTTATAAGTTTTTGTATCCCAAGTTTCCTCCCAAGAGGTATATAGGAAGAAATACGAATAAAACTTATATAGGAAACCCATCAATGTAAGTTTTGCTACATAGTAGCTATGAGGGATGGCTGTGAACCGTGGATACGAGATTGGGTTCACAAAAGAGTTCATTGAAAATTAATTGATTATTAATAAAAATTATTATATAATATATACATAAAGAAAAGAAAAATATAATAATTAAAAAACAGAATAAAGAATTTACTTGAAAATAAATAAAATTTATAATATAATATATATGTAATAAAAAAAGAAAAAACATTATTAAGGCTGGTAGACCTATGAGTCAAAGCCATAAGAGAAGAATCCTTAATAATTAAATTTGGTTTAACACCGAAAGGTGATTAAATAGATATAGTTTATTTTAAAATTTTTAAAGAAAGGGTAAGAGGTGATTAAAATGGAAAAAATGACTAAGAAAGAATTATTTGGAGAAACTATTAAAATAGTAGAAAGAGCAGACATCGATGTTGAATTAAAGGATGCTATCGTTGAAAGATTAAACAAAGAAATCGAGTTAGCAAATAAGAAAAGAAGTGGAGAAACTGCTAAACAAAA
>CANPZX010000028.1 GCA_947589195.1 uncultured Bacilli bacterium
TCCTTATAGTACGAATAGTAATGACAATAGTCGGTTCATCTTTGGTGATGCGACTGGAGAAATGGGTCCATTTAAAAGTGTAAAATATACTGGAACATCAACTAGTATTGGTGCTCAAACTAGATACATAAGTAGTTGGTATAATGATGATGGAATTCCTGTTTATACGAGCCATCCATGGGTGGTTCGTGGAGGCTATCACAGCCACGGTACTGAAGCAGGTCTGTTTTCGTTCAATAGGAGCTACGGCAGTGCGCATGGCAACCTTGGTTTTCGCCTTGTTCTAGCTTTCTAAATAAAAATATTGGTTAACATTAATTTGCTAACCAATATTTTTTATTCTATTACATTTCCATCTCTAAACCTAATTTAATTATTTTTTCATATATTTTATTTAAAATATTATATTCATCTTCTTCAGATATATCATTAATATCGATATAATCACTATAATCATAATCAGGAATATCAATATTTTCAGTTATTTTTAAATTTAAATTTATTTCAATTTCGGTATAAAATAAAGTTATATTAACTTCATTATCTTTAAACTTAATAGTTCCGTTTAAATTTTCTTCACTTAGAAGTTCAAATGTAAAAGTTTCACTATCTTTTTTAGATATAGTTAATTTTTCTTTTCCTTCGATAATTTCTAATTGCATAATTTCATTAGAGTACTTTTTAGTATACAAAATAATATTAGTATCTTCATAAGTAAAATCAGAACTATCAATTTCATTATAATAATCTTCTAAATTTTGTTTTAAAGTATCATAATCTTCATTAATTAAAATACTTAATTTATTTAAAAATTCCGGATTATTTAATTCATTTATAACATTTTTTGTTATTTCTAAATAATTATCTTTATTTAAATTTAAAATGTTTTTATTAACTTTAATTTCTTTTTCTTCAAATATTATACTGGTTGTTTCTTGACTAAAGTATTCTTCTTTTAAAGAATTAATAATCGCAGTTTTAAGAGAATTTAAAACATAATTTAAATCATCATAATTAACTTTATTTTCGGGAATAGTTATTTTTAAAAATTTAGGATAAATATCTTTTAATTTAAAATAAGTATCTTGATCATTATTAATTCCCTCAATATTAATAAATTCTTTATTATCAATCTTACTATCTAGTGTCAATATTGTCTTATTAGTTTTATTATAATATAAATCTAAATTTAAATCTAAATTATTAAAAGGAACATCTGATATTTGAGAATTTATATTTAAATCCATATCCATTTTATAATTATTATTAGTAGGAATAGTAATATTATTAAAGAATTGATTAAAAGTATTAAGATAAATTTTATAAGGATTAGAATTTAAAGCTAGAACTGTTAATATAGCGATGATAATCGCGACAAATAGAATAAATATACCTATAATAAGATATTTACTTTGATTATTTTTATTTTCAATCATATATATAACTCACTTTCTAATATAATCTTATCATATGATTGTAAAAAAACAAATAATTTGCATTATTTTTTATTTTAAATTAAAATATTTTTAAAAATTAGAAAGAAGAAAGAATAATGCTTATAAGTCATGAAATACCACCTTTTTTTGATGAATCATCGCAAATTTTAATTTTAGGTTCAATGCCTAGTGTCGAATCAAGAAGACAAGCTTTTTATTATGCTCATCCAAAGAATCGTTTTTGGCCGGTTTTAAGTTTAGTTTTTAACGCGGAAATTTCGGATAAAAAGGCTTTTTTAAAAGAAAAACATATTGCTATGTGGGATGTGATTGCAACATGCACTATAAATAAATCTAGTGATGCTAGTATTAAAAATGTAAAAGTAAATGACTTAAAGATAATTTTAAATAAAGCTTCGATTAAAGCAATTTTTGTTTTAGGTACGACAGCTTTTAAATATTATCAAAAATACTATCATGATTTAAAAATACCTGTTTATAATTTACCTAGTACTAGTCCCGCGAATGCCAAATTAAGTTTAAATGATTTAAAAATAAAATATACCATTATTAAAGAAGTACTAGAAAAATAGTTTTAAAAATAATAAAATAAGGTTGGTGAATAATAATGTACATAGATGTCTTACTAGAATTAAAAAATAAAAATATTGACCAAACTTTTACTTATAAAGTACCAGATAATTTAAAAAAGGAAATTATGATTGGAAAAAGAGTAAAGGTACCCTTTAATAAAAGAATATTAGAAGGTTTTATTTTAAATATTAAAGATACTTATGAAGGAAATTTTAATATTTTAGAAATAGAGCAAGTTGTTGATGAGGAAGTTATTTTAACTCAAGAACTTTTAGATATGGCTTATTTTATTAAAGAGAGTACTTTATCGTCTTTATCTAGTGCGATTGCGATAATGCTACCAAAGGGACTTAAAGCTTCAAATAAGACTAATATTAATAAGAAATATCAAGTATTTTTAAAATTAAATTATCCTTATTTAGATTGTTTAGCTAAATGTCAAAATGAGATGCAAAAAAAGATTATTATTTATATAAATGAAGAAGTCGTGGCTTTTAAAAAAGAGGCTAATTTAATTAGTTCTTCTGCGGTTAAAACGTTAATAAAAAAAGATATTATTAGTGAAGAAAAAAGTGAAGAATATCGACTTAAAAATAAAGAAATAAAAAAAGAAGAAAAGAAAGTATTAACTAAGGACCAACAACAAGTATATGAACAAATTATTGCTAGTTTAGATAAACATCAAAAGTTTTTATTACATGGAGTGACGGGTTCTGGTAAAACTGAAGTATATATGCAAGTAATTGAAAAAGTATTAGAGAAGAATGCTTCGGCTTTAGTTTTAGTTCCCGAGATAAGTTTAACTCCCCAATTTGTTAATAATTTTGCTTCGCGCTTTGGTTCATTAATTGCTGTTTTACATAGTGGACTATCTGATGGAGAGAAATATGATGAATGGCGAAAAATAAAAAGAAATGAAGCAAAAGTTGTAATTGGAACGCGGAGTAGTATTTTTGCCCCTTTAGTTAATTTAGGAATTATTATTATTGATGAAGAACATTCTGATTCTTATAAACAAGAGGCGATGCCTCGCTATAACGCGATTGATGTAGCCGAATATCGAAGTGAAAAACTAAATATTCCCCTTGTTTTGGGAAGTGCAACACCTAGTTTAGAAAAAAGAGCTCGAGCTAGTAAAAATTTATATACTTATTTAACTTTACCTAAGCGAGTTAATCAAAGACCTTTACCTACATCGACAATTGTCGATATGACGAAAGAAATTAAAAAAGGTAATTTTATTTTAAGTGAAAAATTAAAACTAGAAATAGAAAGTGCCGTATCTAGACAAGAACAAGTAATTTTATTTTTAAATAGAAGGGGATATTCAACTACAATTAGTTGTAGTAGTTGTGGGTTTACTTATAAATGTCCGCATTGTGAAATAACTCTTACTTATCATAAACTTAAGAATACTTTACGTTGTCATTATTGTGGCTATACCATATTTAAACCAGATAAATGTCCTAATTGTCATGATGAATTAAATTATTATGGAATGGGGACGGAAAAACTAGAAGCCGTTTTACAAAAAGAATATCCCGATTTAAAGATTTTAAGAATGGATGCGGATACGACTAAAAATAAAAATGGTTATGAAAAAATATTTGAAAAGTTTAAAAATCATGAGTATGATATTTTAGTTGGAACCCAAATGGTAAGTAAAGGATTAGATTTTGCTAATGTAAGTGTGGTAGGGATTATTAATGCTGATGCTACCTTAAATATTCCGGATTTTCGGAGTGGGGAAAGAACTTTTGATTTACTTGATCAAACATCAGGAAGAGCAGGAAGAAAAGATACTTTAGGTAATGTTATTATTCAAACTTTTAATCCCGATAATTATATTTTAAAATGTGTTGCAAATCATGATTATGATAAATTTTATAATTATGAAATGAATATTCGGCGAAAACTAAAATATCCCCCATTTTATTATTTAGTAAGTTTAAAAATATTAGCTAAAGATTATGAAGAAGCGAAAGAGGAAGCTACTAAAGTAGCGAATTATTTACATAAGAAATTAGATAAAACTAGTATTATTTTAGGACCAACAACTTCTAATATGTTTAAAATAAATAATATTTATCGTTTTCAAGTTATTATAAAATATCGTTTTGATAATTATTTAAAAGATACTTTAAAGGAATTAGATAAAATATATCTTTTAAATAAAAAGGTGCGTTTGGAGATTGATTTAAATCCCCTTAATATATGAAAGGAAAAGAAAGATGAAAGATTTAAAAGTAATATTTATGGGAACACCGGATTTTGCGGTTCCAGTTTTAGAAGAATTAATTAAAAATACGAAGGTAGTATTAGTTGTTACCCAACCCGATAAAGAAGTGGGAAGAAAAAGAAACCTTGAAGCATCCCCCGTGAAAGAATTAGCTTTAAAAAATAATATTTTAGTATTTCAACCCGAAAAAATTAGAAATGATTATGAAACTATTTTAAAAACTCCCGCGGATATTATCATTACTTGTGCTTATGGGCAAATTATTCCGCCAGTTATTTTGAATTATCCATCCTTAGGGTGTATTAATGTCCATGCATCACTACTACCCAAATACCGGGGAGGAGCGCCGATTCATCATGCTTTAATTAATGGAGATGATAAAACGGGAATTACTATTATGTATATGGATGAAGGAATGGATAGTGGGGATATTATTACCCAAGAAGAATATTTAATAAAGAATACCGATAATGTTTTAACTTTACATGAAACTTTAGCTAAAATGGGAGCTAAATTATTAATAAATACTTTACCTAGTATAATTAATAAAACTAATAAAAGAATTAAACAAAATGAGAATTTGGTAAGTTATGCGAAAATAATTAAAAGAGAAGATGAAAGAATAGATTTTAATTTACCAGGTATAGTAATAATTAATAAAATAAGAGGATTAAATCCGTGGCCAGTAGCTAATTTTTTATTAAATAATTTAGAATATAAAGTATTAGAAGCGAGATTTTTACCGAAAGATAATCAAATACCGGGGAAAATTGTGGTAGTAAATAAAAATGAATTAGGTATTTCTTGTCAAGATGGCATTATTTATTTAGAAAAAATAAAACCTTTTGGGAAAAAAGTTATGACTATTAAAGATTATTTAAATGGGGTAAAAAAGGAAGAATTAAAAGAATATAAAATTAATTAAAAAAAATAGTAGTGTTTTTAAACATTACTATTTTCCATTTCATGAAAGATACTTTTATTAAATAAATGTTCTTTAACAATAACTTCTCCTTGATCAACTTTTTCTAATTCTGATGTAGTTATTAAAAAATATTTATGTTGAAGATAATCTTTTCCGGTAGGACTACTGGGATTATCAACCGGATCATCCCAAGTTAAGTCTAAATGTAACCATTTATTTTGATTAGGTAAATAAACCGCATTCCAAATATGACCAGAGGCATCATCCTTAATAAGTTCTGTTGCTACTTTAAAGTTTTTAATCTTAAATTTAGTTAAAAAGATCGCCATGGCATCTGTATAACCATTACAAGTAGCGTATCCTTGAAGTAAAGGTCCATAGGCTTTATAAGATAAATAATTACTTGTACCTTTATCATTTTGTTCAATATCATATTTAGTATGATTAATTATATAATCATGAATAGTTTTAATTTTATCATAATCAGACATGTCTTTAGTAATTACTTCCGCAATTATTTGATCAGCTTTTTCTTCAATCATTTTCTTTTCATAATCGGTATATAAGTAATTAATAGTAATATTAATTTCACCATTAGAACGAACCGAAGTTATAATATTTTCAAAATTATTAAAAGGATGGACAAAATGGTTAAGATAAGGTAATACCCCTTCTTTAGCATCACTTATTTTATCTAAATCATTTAAACATTCTTTATATTCACTAGGACAATAAAAAGAAAAATTTTTAATTCCTTTATTTATTAAAGTATAGTAAATATTTAAAATATCATTATAACTATAAGGCATAAAATTAGTGGTATTTTTGACAAAGTCAAAATCATAATCTTTTTGATAACTATTACCATCTTCTAATAAAATAGTAGGTTGTTTAATTAAAGCCTCGGCTACTTTATCACTAATTTTATTTAAATTAAAAAAAACTCCAATAATAATTAAACCACATAATAAAGCGATAATATTCTTTTTTATTAACTTCATAACGTTTTCACCTATAATAAATTTTATCATTAAAAAATGAAGTACTCAAGATATTACTTCATTTCCTTAACTTTATTTGCTAGTCTAGATTTTTGTCTATTAGCGGTATTTTCTTTAACTAAACCAAGGTTTACGGCATGGTCAATATTTTTTTTGACATCATTAAATAAATTAGTAGCTTTTTCTTTATCACCGGCGGCAATGGCTAAATCACAATTTTTAATTAAATTTTTAACTCTAGCTTTTAATTCATGGTTATTTAAAGTTTTCTTGGCAATAACTTTCACAGCCTTTTTGCTACTTTTAATATTAGGCATAAAAATCTCCTTTCCAAATACATGACTAATTCTATCAAATAATTAGGTGTTTTGCAACAATATTTGCAATTTTTCCTAAGTTGTGGTAGGATATGCAACTAGAAAAAAGGGGGATTAAAATGGCTCGAAGAAAAGGATATAAAAAAATTGAGATTACCACGGCTTTAGAAGATATTGTAATGGTTAATCAACCTTATATTGCTATGCAAGCTAAACAACTTAAAGAAAGTTTAAATACTAGGGTTTGTTATGATGATTTAGTTCAAGTAGGTAATGAAATACTTATAAAAGTAGTTATTAAAGCTCGAGAAAGAAACTGGAATTATGAATTTTTTCAAACTGCCATCAATAGTTATGTAAAAAAAGGCATGCTAAGTTATGCTTTAAAAATGCCTGAAGAAAAATGGGAAGAATGGCCCCATCAAGAAAGTTTAAGTTTAGAAGAGATATATTTAAAAAAACAAGAATGGCAAGAACTTATAACAACTATTAAACAAATATTAAATGCTCGAGAATATTATATCTTAATGGAAAGATATGTAGTTAATGCAAAACAAAGAACTTATGAAGATTTAGCTAAAGATTTAAATCTTTCTCATGAAAGAGTAAGACAAATTGAAAATTTAGCTTTAACTAAATTAAAAGAACATGAATTAATGCAAAAATTTAGTCCGCAAGGGGAAAATGAAATAGCATTTACAAAAATTAGTTCCGATATATTACAAAGTGATCCAACAACTAATTATCAACGAATTAAATTAAAAAAACAAAAAGAAGAAATCTTAAAATCAGGATTTAAAAATAATATCTTAGAATATTTTTATAATATCTATGGTTATTCTATTTCCAAAAAAGATTTAAGTGAAATAATAAATAATACTTTATTTTATAAAGAATATGAAAATTTAGAGGAATTAAAAATAGCTATAACTATAGAAATAAATAATTATTTTAAACTAAGACATGATAACATTGTTAAAAAAAGAAAAATAGTTTAGAAATGAAAAACCAGTCCATATTAATAAAAGGAGTGGTTTTTAAATGAAAGAACAATTATTTTTAGATGTGGGAGTAGAAAAAATTGATAAAAAATATATCTTAGATGAAAAAAATACGAGAAGTTATAAAACTACCCATTATTTAGTAGCGAAAGATAATCAAAAACAAATAAAAAGAGAACTAGGGGATTATTTTGTAATTGAGTATTTTTATGAAAATTTATTTTTAAAACAGAAAGAAATTCAAAAAGAAGTGGAAAAAATTTTTTTAAGTTTTTTTAAGAAGTATATGAAAAATAACAAAGTATTAATAGTTGGATTAGGTAATAAAAATGTTTTAGCGGATTCTTTAGGAATTAAGGTGACTGATAGTTTAATTGCAACAAATCAATATCATGATTTTTTAACTATTCCTAAAGTAGCTTTATTTAATCCTTCAGTTACCGAAAAAACAGGAATTAATTCTTTTAAATTAATTGAAATGGTAGTTAATGATATAAAACCGGATTTAATAATTATAATTGATTCTTTAATGACTAATCAAAAAAAATATTTAAATAAAGCAATTGAAATAAATGATACGGGAATAATTCCTAGTAAAGCTTTAAATTCGGCAAGGTCAATTACGAAAAAAACTTTTAATATTCCGGTTTTAGCGGTAGGTATGCCGGTATGTTTAGATATAAATAAAGAATTATATACAACTGCAACGATTGAAGAAGTAATAAATACGGGTTCCAAAATAATTGCTCAAGCTTTAAATAATATTTTGTTTTAACACCATTGGTGTTTTTTTTCTACATTTTTTTGTATTTTATTAATATATACTTACCATAAGGTGATTAAAAATGGCAAAAAGATTTAAAGGAAAGAGAAAACTTAAATTTGTTTATAAATTTAGTATTTTTATAATTTTTGCTGGATTATCTTTTGGGTTTATTTTTAATTTTTTATATAATCGTTTTTTAAAAAATATGGATAATGAAAAAATGATTAATTATTTAGTAGATTATAATTTAAATACGAAGAATAAAAATCCCTTTTTTTTAGATATCCTTTCCTTAGATAGTACGGAATTTTTACTTAAATATACTTTAGGTATTAAAAAGAATCCGGTAGATAGTACGTTAGTTTTTAAAGAAGAAGAAACGGAAGGGAATGCCGAATATATCGAAGACCCTTATAAATCTGAAATAACTTCTCCTTTATTATATATTTATAATACTCATCAATCCGAAGAATATCAAAAAGTCGGAACTAACGATTATAATGTGACCCCGAGTGTTTTGATGGCTAGTTATATTTTAAGAGAAACTTTAAATGATTTAGGTATTCCTACTTTAGTGGAAACAACTAATTTAACCGAGTTTTTGAGAGCTAATAATTGGAATTATAATTCTTCTTATAAAGCAAGTCGCCTTTTAATGGAAGATGCTAAAGAGAAAAATCCAACTTTAAATTATTTTATTGATTTACACCGAGATTCTATTTCGCATAAAGCTAGTACAACGACAATTAATAATGAATCTTACGCTAAAGTATTATTTGTGATGGGTACTAATTATGATAATAAAAAGAATTTAGAAATGGCTAATGCTTTAAATGATTATTTAAAAAATTTTGATAGTACTTTATCACGAGGAATAATGTTAAGAGGTGGCACGGGTACAGGCGGAATTTATAACCAAAATTTTAGTCCTAATACGGTTTTAATTGAAGTAGGAGGACAAGATAATACAATTCAAGAAGTTAATAATACGTTAAAAGTTCTAGCGGAAGCTATTTATAAATTTATTAAAGGTGAGATATGAAAAAGAAAAAAACTAATTTATTTTTTAAAATTTTAGGACTATTATTTTTTGTTTATATAAGTTTATATATTGCTTTAGAAAGTGGATATTATGAAACAAAAGTTACGAAAAAAACAAGTATGACAGAAGAAAGTATTAAAAAGTTTGAACAAGATATTAAAGAGGGTAAACCAATTGATTTAGAAAGTTATACTTATAATGAAGTTAAAGATTATAGTAATAATACAACTGATATGGCCGTTTATATTGGAAAGAAAGTTGAAAAATTTATGTCGACAGGTATTACTGATATTTTTGATATTATAAAAACTTTATTTACTTAAAATTAATTGCAAATAAATTTAATTTATCTTATACTATAGATAATAGTAGAGGAGAAAAAGATTATGAAAAAAAATAAAAAAGTTCTCCCCATCCTAGGTACAATTGTCATTCTGGGGGGGGGGTATTTTAGTAAGTAAAATATATAATTATACAGAAGGAAAATACCAAAATATTAATAATACGAAAGTAGCCATATTAGTAGATGATGAAAAGGTTAAAAGTATTCCCAATCGTGGTTACTATAAAGTTGAAGTTAATTGTAATGACGCAAAAGGCGAGTGGGACTACAATGCATGGAGTTTAAAAATAGATGAAATAAAAGAAGGAACTAAGTGTAATATAAAGTTTACTTCTGGTTTAGATAAAAAAGAATATGAAGAATATCTAAGTGCCGGGGTCAATGCCCGCCGTAATACTTACCGAGGTAAAAATATAACGAGTTATAAAGAATTACCAGAAGAAAGCGAAATGAATTTATATAACCAAATAAAAAATTGTACATTCGATGATATCTATGTTGGCGATTATATAGAAAGTGATATAACAGCAGATTATAATAATCAAAAAGTAATCTGGTTAATCGCGGATATCAATAATTATTTATATTCAGGTGATACCGCATTAGATAAGTGTCATGCAACAATAATTCCCGCCTATCCTTTAATGAACGCTCAAATGAATTCAGATAATGATAATACGGGAGGATATAAAGGAAGTGAGATGTATACTACCACTTTAGGAACAACGATAGATTCTAGTAAACAAGATATCTTGAATAAATATTTAGCTCCGGATTTTGGTAATCATATTATTAAATATAAAAATTTAGTAAGTAATGCTGTGGAAGGTAATCGTTCCAACCAATTTGGAATAAACAATAGTGCTTCATCTGGTTGGGAATGGGTTGATAGATACTTAGATTTAATGAGTGAAGTAAACGTATATGGTTCAACAGTATGGAGTTCATCAGGGTATGATATCGGAATTGACAATCGTCAGTATGCGATATTTCAATTAAAACCTGAATTTATTAATAGTTATGGTACTACTAAATTTCATTATTGGTTAAAAGCAGCCATCAATTCTGCGGGCTTTGCGCATGTCGGTGGCGCTGGCAATGCCAACACGTACTACGCGTCCGACTCGCTTGGTGTACGTCCCAGGTTCTTAATAGATTAGTACAATTACTAATTTATTTTTTTTTAATAAAAGTATTGTTCAAATTAATGCTTAGGAGTAAAATATATATGAAATAAGGTGGTTGTATGAACGAAAAAAATGACTCTAAAAAAAGTAACAAAGGCTTGATAATTGGTATTTCATTTGTAATCTTTGTATTAATGATGATGGCTTTAGCTTTTAGTTTAATTTATTATTATAGTCAAAATACTAAAAAAGATTATAAAGATTATAATAATAAAATAAAAGAAGTCACGGCTCTTTTAGAAAATTCTTATCGAGAGTATAATGCCGATATTGAATATGCTACTTCTTGGAATTATGAAGATTTTTTAAAAAATTTACTTGATGAAGAAAAGCTTCCAGCTAATACTAAAATAAATATAACGATTGATGATGCTAAAATAGAACCAGATAGTACTTTAACTTTTAATACTATTGGTGAAAAAGTAGTAAAAATTATATTTATCAATAATTTAGAGTATACGGGAATAAAAAGTTATCAAAAAGAAATAACAACAACGAAAGAAATAGTTTTAAAAGTTGTCGATACCAAATATCCTATATTAAGTGGTATTGAAAATAAAACCATTACTGCTGGTGATAGTCTTGATATTTTAAGTGGAATAACCGCAACGGACGAAGTAGACGGTAATCTTGAAGTAAAATATGAAGGTGAGGTTGATTTAACCAAAGCAGGAACTTACACTCTTAAAATTTATGCAGAAGATAAAAATGGCAATCGTACCGAACAAGAAATGACGATAAATGTTAATGCTAAAAAAACTAGCAAACCAAGTTCATCTTCATCTAGCACAACTAAAACCCCATCATCGAGTTCATCAAGTACCGGTTCAAGTTCTTCTAATCAATGTGCTACATCTAGTTCTGTTTTAACTAAAAGAGGCTATAAACCAAAAAAAGACCCGGATGCCTGTCAAAAAGATAAAGAGGCTAGTGCTGTTGCTAAAAAAATAGCTGATGAAATTCTTGCTAAAGGTTATACTACGGATATCGATAAAGTAGATGCCGCGGCTGAAATAGTTTCTAGTTATTATTATAAAGGAGTCCATGTAGAATCAGGATTTGATTATCGGACTGCGTATGGTGTTTTTATTAAAGGTGAAGCTTCATGTGCTGGGTGTACGCGTGCCTTAATGCTTGTTTTAGAATATATGGGTTTTACTAATTTAGTTCATGCTAATGAAAATGGCTATACTCATCAATGGGTCATTTTAGAAATGGATGGTCAAAAAGGTTATGCAGATGGTCAAGTAGGTTGGGTTGGATATGGTTGTCATATGTTAGATGAAACTTGTATGACCGAATAAAGGATTGTTGTTTTTAAACCTCTATTATATAATAATTTTGGTGATGTTATTTTGAAAATAGAATTAAATAAAATAAATGAAGATGGTTTAATAATAAATAATGAAGTAGATATAAATAAAGAATTATTAAAAACTACGTCTATTTTAAATATGAAGCCAATAAAATTAGATGGTTTAATTAAATATGATTATGAAGGTAATTTAGTGATTGATTTAAAAATAAGTGGAATATTTATTTTAAATGATTCACTTACTTTGGAAGAAATTGAGTATCCTTTTAAGACTGAAATTAATGAAACATATGATATAGAAGAACTTAAAACTACAGAATTTTATGAAAAAAGTAAAAATATACTTGATATTACAGGCATTTTATGGGAAAATATTGTTCTAGAGATTCCCATTAGTTTTACCAAAGCCACTAGAGAAGATATTAAAAAAAGTGGTGATGGTTGGGAATTTGTAGATGAAACAAAAGAAAATATTGACCCAAGATTAGCTAAATTAAAAGAGCTACTGGATGAAGGGAAGGAGTGAGATTATGTTAAATTTAGACCTTCAAAGATTTGGTGTACCTTTTAGAAGAACAAGTAAAACTAAAAAAAGAATGCGTCGTACTCACTTAAAAAAAGAAGCTGGAGAAGTTCTAAAATGCTCTAAGTGTGGAGCCCCAATTAGACCTCATCGGGCTTGTACAAAGTGTGGTAATTACAAAAATAAAGAAGTAATTAAAACTGATAAAGAAGAAGCTTAAGAAACCTTTTAAAAAGGTTTTTTTATTTACTTTTAAAATAAAATATTATACTATAATATAACTGAAAAGAAGGTATTAATTATGACTTATCAAGAATTTCAAAAAATTGCTCCAGCAGAAACAAAAGATTTTGTTGATAAAGTATTACCTTATTTAAAATATTATCTAGAAAATAATAATGAAATTGAAATTTGCTCTCATTATGATATGATAGTGTAGGTGCTGATATTATTTTTTTAGTTATTCTATATGTTTTATTTGAAGATAAAAAATATGCTAATTTTTTATTGCAAGAGGGTTTTGAACCCGAATTGCTTCATATTAAAAAAAATATTAATTTTAATATAGATAAAGAAAAAGCCTTTAAATGGATAAGTAGAGCTTTTCCTAAATTTGATAATAAATTAACATATTATCTTATTAATCCTATCGATTTTGCTTACACTATTAGTGAAGAATATTCTTTTATGTATGTTTCTGATTTTGAAAAGTTATTTCAAAATAAAATAACTTTAGCATTTTTTGCCAATGATTTAAAAGAATATAGTAAAGTAATAAGAAACGAAAATTATCATAAACTAAAACAGGAAATTACGAAAGATTTACCAGTCTCAGTTGTTAATTACTGGGAGATGGCTTCTTTAGTTAACCAATTAATTCACCAAGAAGAGTTAAGTGATAATGGAAAATTGGCCTTTAGTTTAATAGCAAGTTTGTTTTTATACTCCGATATTTCTTCTGATTTATCCGAACAAAAAATTATTATTCAACTACTAAATAAAGCGGGAATAAAAAAAATTTGGGAAATCCCCGAAGAGACATATTATCAAGAAGATTTAGAAGCATTTTTCCCTGATTATTTAACAATTAAAGCTTATTTTGAACCGATAATTAAGAAGTTAAAAACTAAAAATCTCCCCCTAAAGGTAAGCACGATAATGGAAATCTTTTTAGATAGAGATTTACCTTATAGTATTGGTATAGAACAAATATTATCAAGATTAAGGGTGGACTCCCAAATTTTAAGAGACTTTCATACTAAAGTTGAAAAGGAATTAGTTAATCAGCAAAATAAAAAAATAATTACTAGTTATAATAAAGATATTAAAACCTTTATTGATATGGTTTTAATATTTCATGAACAAATTATTTCTCTAATGCAAACTAGTAATTATAATCAAGAAATTATAAAATCTTTAGATGATGTTTTAGAACTATCGATGTGTTTAGCTCTTTATAAAACAAGTCCCGAATATTTTACTTTCTTTGAAGAAAATGATTTAACTATAGAACAAATATTAACTACTTTTAGATACCTTAAATATTAATAATATGGAAAGTATTTTAAAATTTGGTAATTCTTTAATAAGTCATTCTAATTATATTCATGATGAAATACCTAAATTATTTTTAAAAGAAAATTATAGTCAAACTATTAGTAATTTAAATGAATCTTTAAAGCAAGTATATCCTGAGGAAAATAAGAAAAAAAGTATTTTTGCTAAATTATTTACTTCTAAGAAAAATGTAAGTATAGCCAATAGAATAAATTTAGAAGTTTTAAAAAATTTAAAAAAAGAAATAGATGATAACTTAAAGATTTTATATAAAGAAGTAATAGATTATGAAGAAATTAAAAAATATTTAGAGGCTTATCGGCAAAAAAATAGTCATTATTATCAAATAATAACCGAAGTTTTAGCAAGAGGAGAATTAAAGATAACTAAAGATGATTTTTTAGAACAACTTAATTTAAATTCCTTAAAAGAAATTCTAAATAATAAAAAGACTAGATTTTTAACAACGGAAGTTTTAATTAAACAAGAATTAATTCATTTAAATAAAACCATCGTGGAACATTTTGTAATTATTACAGCTTTAGAAATAGCTCGGGATTGATTTATTACCTTTAATTAATATTGAACTATCGATTAATCAAGGGATAAATTCGGAGAAAAATAGCTTAGAGTTAAGTAAAAATATTTTCTTCTTTACTTAATCAAAATGTCGAAGCTGCCACGACTAATATGGCTATTTTAAATAGTTCTAATTTACCTAAAACTAATTTAGCTTTAATTAATCAAGATCTAGTTGATTATTATAAACAATTAAATACAATAGAAAGTCTTGATAATGAAATTTGGAAAATTAATAATGATTATAACGAAGATGAATTAATAGATAATCAAAAATTAAGTTTAAAAAAAGCATAAAAATTATTTTCTAATATAATAATATTTGATAAAATATTCTTAGAAAAGAGTGGATTAATATGAAAAAAACATTAGTTATTTTAGCAGCTGGGATGGGTTCAAGATTTGGGGGACTAAAACAAATGACTCCCGTAGATAAAAATGGGGATTTTATTATTGATTATTCAATATATGATGCATTAAGAGCAGGATTTGATAAAGTTGTGTTTGTTATTCGGAAAAGTATGCTGGAAGATTTTAAAAATACTATTGGAAAGCGAATTGAAGATAAAATTGAAGTAAGTTATGTTTTTCAAGAAATTGATGATTTACTAGATACTTATCCTGATTTAGAAAAAAGAGAAAAACCTCTTGGAACAGTTCATGCTTTACTAGCGGCTAAAAATGAAGTAAACACCCCATTTATTATTATCAATGCTGATGATTTTTATGGTAAAGATGCTTATTTAAAAGCTAATGATTTCTTTTATGCTAATAATGATGAAAATATTATAAATATGGTTGTTTATCCTATAAATCAAGTTTGTAGTGATAATGGAACAGTTAAAAGAGGTATAGTTTTTAGTAATGAAGAAAATTATTTAGAAAATATTAAAGAATGTGTTGTTGAAAAAAATAATGATTCTTACCAAGCTAAAGAATTATATACTGAAGAAGAATTAGTTGTTGATAAAGATACTTCTACCTCAATGAATTTCTTTTGCTTTTATCCTAATATCTTTAATTTACTTGATCAATATATGCAAGAATTTTTAAAAAGTTTAGAAAATCGAACTAGTAAAGAAGCTTTACTTCCTAATGCATTATTAGAATTTATTAAAGAAGGCAAAATAAAAGCTAAAATATCAAAAACAACTGGACCTTGGATTGGCATGACTTATAAAGAAGATCAAGTAATTTTAGAAGAAAAAATTGCTAATTTAATAACTAAAGGAGATTATCCAGAAAAATTATGGGATTAAAAAGTAATGCAAATCCTAAGTATTTATGATATCATTATAAAAGAATAGGGGACTACTAGTATGTTCGGAAAAATATTAAATGTATCAGAAAAATTTGTCCAATTAGAAAATTTAAAAAAGACAGTTCAATCTAATTTACTAGGATTTCATGTAATTTTTGAATATAATACTACTAAAATAGTGGGAGTAATTAATTCCATGGATAATAATACGATAAATATTTTACTAGTTGGTGAAATAAAAGATAATGAATTTGTTCCGGGGTTATTACACTATCCTTCGGTTAATAGTACTTGTCGGATTATATATAAACAAGAATTAGAATATATAATTGGTTCACAAGATTATATGAAACCCGAAAATCTTTTAATT
>CANPZX010000029.1 GCA_947589195.1 uncultured Bacilli bacterium
TATCCAATTGTTGGAATATTTTTGGCTGCATATCCGGTTAAATAATCGGAATTATTATTGATTCTTACTTCTTCTCTGCTTCCATAGATACTTTGACTTAAATAAGCAACAGCACCCCATTCCGTATTCTTCATCATATGACTATCTAATTCTTTTTCATAATATCTACCAACGATATAAGCCCGGGAAACTTGAATACTTCGCCAGCTATACACATTCGGTTTGATTATAACATTTGCTGCTTCTGTTTTAGCCGTTTCTTCATCTTTGGGATTTTGTTGAGCT
Source organism: uncultured Bacilli bacterium (assembly GCA_947589195.1). Lineage (GTDB taxonomy): Bacteria > Bacillota_I > Bacilli_A > RF39 > UBA660 > MGBC108787. The sequence continues at coordinate 286 of CANPZX010000029.1, forward strand.
CCTCCTGTATTAGCTGCTCCTTTGTATCCGGTTTCAAATTTACCAACCCATATGCCATTTGTATCAAATGAAGTAAAAGCTGGATGAGTTAACCATTTTCCTTTGGTATTTCCCTCTGACTCTTCGGTATCTTTATTCTCAAATACGACTTGAATTGTTTGAACTCTATCTTCTATTTCTTCTGATAATTTATCATATCTTTCATCACTAAATATTTTATATCGATATCTTGGTATCCACACAAAATAACTTTCGATATCACTTTCATTTATTGTTGCTCCTACTTTCGGAGTTTCAACATTATCATTTAAAATAACGGCATTGGCCCATTCTTGGTTAGAGTAATTATACCATTTGGCATTTTCATCAGCTCTAGTGACACCGCCTTTGCTATCTATTACTACTGGAATTAATTTATCTTTTAATACTGGATCAGCTCCATTTAAAATATCTTCTTTATATTTTCCTTCAGTTTTTTCTACTGCTGCTTCAACAGTTATTTTACTTTCAAAGACTTTATTCATTGTTTCCTCAGCTTGTTCTATCGTAATGCTTTCATCCATCCATAGTCTTACTTCAAAATTTATGACTTGGTCTTTTCTTAAATGACCTTCGGCTATTTTATAACTTTCAGCTTTTTCTTCTAAGATACCATCACTTTCTGTATAAGTATTTAATAGTTTAGAATCTTCACCATTTACTTTTAAAGCCACATATTTACTATCTAGTCTTTGGTCATTTTTTAAAACTTCTAAATTGACTTGATATTTTGTCTCGGCTTCACATATATTTTTGATACTTAAATTATAAGGAGTTAATTTTTCTCCTTCACTATTTAATATGGGTATTGCTTCTTCTAAATCAATATTATTTCCTTCACTAAATTCTAATTTAAAACAATCACTAGCTAATTTATTAGCATCTACTTGAGTAAATGTTGTCTGCCAATAGGCATATGTTACTCCTATTAATAAAGTTATAAGGAGAATTATTAAAGATGTAAGTTTTACTTTCTTACTCTTAAATAACCCCCCCCCCATTTGCTATTTTTTTCATTTTCATCTTCTCCATTCTTATCTATATCTTAGCATTATTTGGGGTTATTGTAAATTGAAAATGATTGAAATTTAATTTATTTTATGTATACTATTAATTAGAAGGAAATCATTTTTAATGATGCGTTTCTAATTTTAGCAAACGCCCTTCAGTTGATTTTGAAAGACGCCTGTTTCTAACTTTTCATTAGATACAGACGTCTTTTATTATTTATATAATAAAACTAATACTATAAATAATAGCAGGTAGATTATGCCAAAAAGTACTTTTTCTTTTTTGGACATGGACCATCGCACCTCCTCACTCTCTTTCGACAACCAAAACCCCCGAAAAAGATTTGAGTGGAAGGACGTCTGATTAGAAACAACATCATCTATAAATTATCATTTATTATTTAAGATGTAAAATGATAGATTCTTATCTTTTAATTAATAAATATTTACAAAATATTAAAATTATTTAAGCAAATTTAGCCATATTTAATTAGTTATTTAAAATAAAAAAGAAAATCTTTAAAGATTTTCATTATCAAAAGCTAGGACAAGGCGAAAACCAATGTTGCTACTTGCGTTGCCGTCGCTCCTATGGAAGGAGAACAGACCTGCTTTCGTACCGTAGTTGTGAGGGCCTCCACGAACCACCCATGGAGCGCTCGTAGACACAGGATAGCCATCATCGTCATACCAACTACTTATGTGTCTATATTGTGGCGTAGCCCCATCTGTAGTTCCTTTATATTGCATTTGTGTAAATGGTCCCATTTCACCAGTCGCATCGCCAAAGATAAACCGACTATTATCTCTATCGTTGTTACTAAATGTATATATATCATAATATCTAGAATCGATAGGTAAATTTATACCATCAGAAATTATACTTCCGTCAGTATTTTTGCCATTAAATCCAGAATTATTTGTATTATCTTTTCCACTTAATAATATTTTAGATTCAAGTGCATCTTCCATTCCAGCCATCATATATTCCCAAGCTCCGCCACTCATATCAAATATTCCGGTATAATTATTGGTTGTACTTGCTACTACACTTGATGGATTAAAATATTGAGTATTTAAAGAGCCATCTTTTCCTTTATCAGCTGTTCCATATTCGTTGCAAGCATCAGGATGAGTTGCACAAGATTCGTTCGTCGCCGTATATCCTGTTGTGGGAACTGCCTTGGCCGCATATCCGGTTAAATAACTAGAATTATTATTGATTCGTACTTCTTCTCTACTTCCATAAATACTTTGACTTAAATAAGCAACAGCACCCCATTCCGTATTCTTCATCATATGACTATCTAATTCTTTTTCATAATTTCTGCCGACAATATATGCGTTAGCTACTTGTATTCCTCGCCATGAATACACATTTGGTTTTATTATAACGTTAGCTGCCTTTGCTATGGCATCATTTTCATCGGTTGGATTTTGTTGAGCAGTTTGGGTAGTTTCTGCTCCTTTGTATCCCGTTTCAAATTTGCCTACCCATATTCCATTTGCATTGAAAGCAGTAAATGCAGGATGGGTTAGCCATGTTCCTTTGGTTTCTCCTTGTTTTTCTTCAGTATCTTTATTTTCAAATACGACTTGAATTGTTTGAACTCTATCTTCGATTTCTTCTGATAATTTATCATATCTTTCATCACTAAATATTTTATATCTATATCTTGGTATCCATACAAAATAACTTTCAATTGAATCTTCTGGTATTTCTTGACCTACTCCTGGGTCAGATTTGCCATCCATTAATATAACAGCATTCGCCCATTCTTGGTTAGAGTAATTATACCATTTGGCATCTTCATCGGCTCTCGTTACTTTTCCTTTATCATCAATTACTACTGGGATAAGTTTATCATCAAGGACTGGGTCGGCTCCATTTAAGATATCTTCTTTATATTTGCCTTCAGTTTTTTCTACTGCTGCTTCAACAGTTATTTTACTTTCAAAGATTTTATTCATGGTTGCCTCGGCATCTTCTATCGTAATGCTTTCATCCATCCATAATCTTACTTCAAAATTTATGACTTGGTCTTTTCTTAAATGACCTTCAGCTATCTTATAGCTTTCGGCTTTTTCTTCTAAAATACCATCACTTTTACTATAAGTATTCAATAGTTTAGAATCTTCACCATTTACTTTTAAGGCTATATATTTACTTGCTAATCTTTCTTCATTAGCTAATACTTCTAAATTTACTTGATATTTAGTTTCAGCATCACATATATTTTTGATGCTTAATGTATAGGGAGTTAATTTTTCTCCCTCACTATTTAATATGGGTATGGCTTCTTCTAAATCAATATTATTTCCTTCACTAAATTCTAATTTAAAACAATCACTTGCTAATTTATTAGCATCTACTTGAGTAAATGTTGTCTGCCAATAGGCATAAGTTACCCCTATTAATAAAGTTATTAAGAGAATTATTAAAATAGAAAGTTTTAGTACTTTCTTACTTCTTAATAACCCCCCCCCCCATTTACTATTTTTTCCATTTTCATCTTCTCCATTCTTATCTATATCTTAGCATTTTTATTTAATTTAGTAAATATAAATACTTTATATCAATTCAATTCTTGTTACAGTTTTGTGACTAGCACAAGAAAAGAGTGAGAATTTAAAAATTTTCACTTTTTTTAAACTATAATTGGATATTCTATATATTGTTCGTTAATTAACTTTGAAAAAACATTACCTTTCCAAAGCTCATCACTATAAGCATAAGTATCACTGTGCATATCAAAGCATATTATTGCCAAATGTTTTAATTTATTTTGATTTAATTCTTTAATGACAAAATAAGTTTGTTTATGACTATCTGATAATACCAAACTTGAATCATTTATCAATTTATATTTTTGATTACATTCTACTATATTATCTAAAGTAATTTCTAAATTGTGCAATATGCAATTTGGATTTTTATTTTTTGAAAAAAAATCTTTATATTCTCTATAAATTTTCATTAAATAGGTTCTATATTTATTTTTGGACTTTGAAATAATTGTCATAACTCGATGTAAATTCATAATATCAATTTTTGAATTTTTAGTCTTATTATCTGATACCCATAAAATCATTTAAAAGTGCCTCCCACGTTCTGAAGCTGCATTGTTAAGTTCTTGAAAATACTCAACAGTTTCTCTATTGTAATATGCAATTTTCCCACTTGGTAATAATAAAATTCTTTCTATTCCTAAATTATCAACAAAATTCGGATTATGTGAAACAACTAACATTGTTCCGGGAAATTCTTTGAATGTTTCAGAAATAATTGTTTGTGTTTCTGGATCTAAATGGTTTGTTGGCTCATCTAAAATTAAAAAGTTAGCATTTTTAAGTGAAAGTTTAGCGAGCGCTACTCTGCTTTTTTCCCCTGGAGATAAAATTCCTACTTTTTTAAAAACATCATCTCCATAAAATAAGAATCTTCCTAAAACACTTCTTAATTGTCTATCTGTAATATTTATATCACTAAAATTTTCTAAAATATTTTTATTATTATCTAATAATTCATGTTCTTGCGCATAATACCCTATTTCTGTTTTATTTCCGATTTTAATTTGTCCTTGATTGGGAATTAAAATTCCCATGATTAATTTCAAAAGTGTTGATTTTCCTACACCATTTTCACCAACCACTAAAAATTTTTCCCCTTTACTTAGTGAAAAGTTTAAATTATTAATAATAATAGGTGTTTGTTTGCTATATTGAAAAACCAAGTTTTCTACTATTAGAGGTATATTATTACTTTCATGATCCATAGACATTGAAACTTTAGTAGTTTTTGATTTTGGAACAATTTCTATTTTATCTTTTAAAAGTTTTTCTAGTTTCTTTTCTCTATCCTGAGCCATTTTCTTTTTTTTACCTGAAGCTGTAGCATATTTGTTAATAATTGCTTTTAGTTTTTCTTCCTCCTTAGTTTGTATTTCAGCTTGATGTAATAAATTTTTTTCTTGTTCAGCATTTAATTTTTTAAAGCAATCATAATTTCCATTGTATAATTTAAAATCTTTTGTTCTTTTATCTAAAAATAAAATTTTCGTAGTTATTTCATTTAAGAAATCTATATCATGAGAAATTACATAAATGCTTCCGCGATAATTTTTTAAATAATTTGTAACATACTCTTTACTTTCTTTGTCTAAATGGTTTGTTGGTTCATCTAATAACATTATTTCTGGACTGGTATACAAAAGTCTGGCAAAAGCAACTTTTGATTTTTGACCTCCCGATAATTCATTTAATTTCTTTTTTAATAATTCATTCGTAATATTCATACCATCAATAATTTTTAATAATTCTGATTCTGCACTATAATAATTCCAATATTCTAATCTGTTTTGTATCTTATCTGTTTTTCTAAATATCTCTTGTTGTTCTTTTTCATCGGTTACAGTTGCTAATTTATCATATAAATTTTGTTGTTCAGCTAATAATTTTTCAATAGGACGGCCCAAGGATAGGAATTCATAAACTGTTATATCTAAAGAGGGAATATCATCATCAATAACTTGGGGTAACCATTCTACTCTAGCATTATTTTCAAATGTTATTTTTCCAGAATCCGGCTCGATTTCGTGCATTATAATTTTAAATAGCGTAGTCTTTCCCGCACCATTTACACCAACAATCCCAACCTTTTCTTTTTCATTAATATGTAAATTTACATTTTTAAAAAGTTCTTGGGTTCCAAAAGACATAGTAAGGTTTCTGATTTCCATAACATCACCAACTTTCAAACTTATAGCTTATTTTAATAGTAGCAATATATTGTGTCAAGCCTTCTATATTTTTTATATAACTATTATATATATATAGAATAAAAGTTTTTTATAATCACTACTATTCTTGTATATATTACTATGAATATGCTCAATATAATTTAATTTTGTTTTTTTAATAAATTAATGCTATTATAATTACCGGATCAGTTATTTTCACTCTTGAAAAAATATTTTTATATAAAATCAATTATTTCTAAATAACATTTTTTCATATAATCATCAGTCATCCCAGCAATAAAATCAATTACTTTTCTTTCTGGAGTAGTATTTTCTAAATATTCTTTATTCATTGATTTTAAAAATGTTTTACAAATTATTGATGCTGAATTATTATTTTTAACATCGTTTAAATAAGTTGTAAATAATAAATTAAACATTTTTTGATAATTTAAAATATCTTGTTTCGTATTAGCCTTTTCATAAATATTTTTGCTATTAAAATCTTTTAAGGCAACAATAGCATCATAGATATCATCACTTATTTTTAAATAGTTTTTATCTTTGCTATTATTTATTATATCACTTACTATCGTATTAATAATTTCTCGATTAGTAGAACCTAAGACATTTCTTATTTTTAAAGGTACATCTTCTAATTTAATAATTCCTAAAGTTATAGCATCTTCAACATCTTTACCAATATAAGCAATAATATCACTTATTCTTACGACACAACCTTCTAAGGTACTAGGTCTTAATTTTTTAATAATTTCTTTATCAGTATAAGTGCTTGCATATTCTTTTAAAAATTCTGCGGGTGTTTTTTTTAAGGGATGATATTCTTGTCTTGGTAATTCCCCATTATGACACATGATAGCATCTAAGACTTGGAAGGTTAAATTTCTTCCTTCCCCATTTTGTTCTAAAGTCATTAAAGTCCTGACACTTTGAACATTATGATTAAAGTAGCCTTCATTATTTTTTAAACTAATTTCATTTAATATCTTTTCCCCGACATGACCAAAGGGAACATGGCCTAAATCATGACCTAAAGAAGCCGCCTCAATTAAATCTTCATTTAAACCTAGATTGCGACCGATGGTTCTCGCTATTTTACTTACTAATTGAACATGGACCATTCTTTTGGTAATATGGTCATTTTCATTAAAACTAAAGACTTGAGTTTTATCGGCATATCTTAAATAACTTAAAGAATATATTATTCGGTCTATATCACGAAAAAAAGGAGTCCGGAATAAATCCTCCCCTTCTTCTTTAAATCTTTTGGCTTCTGTATCTAAACAAGCATATTTACTTAGCATATGTTATTCTCCTTCACTTTCGGTATCTTCTTTTAGTTTAACTAAGACTTCCCTTGGTTTACTACCATTTTGTGGTCCTATTATACCACGTTCTTCTAATAAATCAACTAATCTAGCAGCCCGATTATAACCAAGGCGGAATCTTCGTTGTAAAAGTGAAGCACTTATTTTTCCCGTTGAAACTGCAAACTTGACTATTTCATCATATAACGGATCATCAGCATCATCATTTGGGGCATCTATTCCTATAGGACTTGAACCTTCAATATTGGTATTATGCATTAAAGATTCATCATAAGAAGCCGCTTGTTGTTTACAAACATAGGCAATAATCCTAGCAATTTCTTCATCGGAAATATAGCAACCTTGAATACGGGTCGGAGAATTAGCTCCCATTGGTAAATAAAGCATATCTCCTTTACCTAGTAATTTTTCAGCTCCCGCCGTATCTAAAATAGTCCGCGAATCAATATAAGAAGCAACGGCAAAGGCAATACGAGAAGGAATATTTGTTTTAATAACTCCTGTTATGACATCGGTTGATGGTCTTTGAGTAGCAACGATTAAATGAATTCCAGCCGCCCGAGCTAGTTGGGTAATCCGCATGATGGAATCTTCGACTTCTTTTTTGGCCACAATCATTAAATCAGCCATTTCATCAACAATGACGACAATATAGTTCATTTTAGGTTGAGGATTATCCGGATTCTTACTATTTTCTTCTTCAATTATTTTATTATAATCGCTTATCTTTTTCGCACCTTTTTCAGCTAAAACACGATACCGGCGATCCATTTCATTCACAACTTTTTGTAAAGTTAAAGAAGCTTTTTTAGGGTCTGTCACTACGGGACATAATAAATGGGGAATCCCATTATAATTCGATAGTTCGACTTGTTTTGGATCAACTAAAACCATTTTAACTTCATCGGGCCGATAACGCATTAAAAGAGAGGTAATAATACTATTTATACAAACAGATTTACCACTACCAGTGGAACCAGCTACTAATAAATGAGGCATGGTGGTTAAATCCGCATTAATTGTACAACCAGTTAAATCTTTGCCTAAAGTGACTAATAAACCTTTTTTTATTTTTTCAGGATTACCATCGACAATTACTTCTTTTATTTTAACGGCACTTACTTCTTTATTAGGTATTTCAACGCCAATAGTACTTTTCCCGGGAATCGGTGCTTCAATCCGCACATCTTTGGCGGCGAGGGCAAGAGCTATTTCTTTATTGATACTACTAATTCGACTTAATTTCGTCCCAGTTGGAACTACAACTTCGTATTGGGTAACAGCTGGACCAACGTGAATTTCGACAACTTTACCCGAAATTTGAAAATCATTTAATACCCGTTCCAAACTCTCTTTATTACTTCTAATAAATTCTGTAGAATTAACTTTTTTATTTTTGGGGCCATCATCCAAAATAGATAAAGGAGGCAATTTATAAGAAACATTACTAATTACAGGGGCAGTTTCTTCGGGAGCTTCAATTTGTTTTGGTGCCTCCTCTACTTGTTCTTTAAAGTTATGTTTCAATTCATCAACACTATTAATGATAATTTTATCGTCTTCAACATCTCCTGTAATAGGCACAATATCTCCTTTAGCTACTTCTACCGGAAGATTCTCATCATCAGGCTCAGTTTTAGTTCTTTTCTTAAATTTAAATATTTTTTGTAAACATTTACTTAAATTCAAATTAAAGGTCATTACTAAACCAAAGATAAATAAGATAGTTAAAACGATATAAGTTCCCGTTTGACCAAATAAAGCAGAAACCCCAAAGGAACAAGCAGCCCCGACTATTCCGCCCCCAATGACAATGGAAGTTTGACCAGTACTAGTTAAAATATTAGCTTTATTAATACTATCAACTCTATCCATATAATTATTAATTGTTTCTTCAAAGATATCCTTAGGACTAGCTACAGTTTTCACAAAAGTCATATGCGATAAAATTAGGATAATGATAATAAAGATATATATTCCAATTAATTTAGCGGAGAAAAAATTCGGTAATTTTCTTTTAACTAACATATATATTCCTAAAATTAAAACCAAAATTAAACTACAAAACCACCATTCGCCTAATAAAAACATAGCAAATTCTTTAAGTAAAGCTCCAACTGGCCCAAAACCAAAACCAATTAACCCAATTAAAATTAAAATTAAACCCGTTAATTCTACACTATATTCAAATTTATTTGCACTTTCTTCTTTCGACTTCTTTTTCTTTGCCATATTCTATTCACCACTATAATTATAACAAAGATAACATTTTCTGGACACAAAAACTTGCAACTTTTGACATTAAAAATTTAATGTTTTTGTAATTTATATGTTTTAGGAAAATCATAATTTAAAAATAAGGCCCTTTTTTCTTCTTCAGTAATAGGTTTTAAAGTATAATAATCATCTTTTTGATAAACAAAATAACGATAATTATCTTGAGATTTTAAAGTTATAAGTGCAATATATTTATCTTGTTCTAAATTATATAAAGAATATGTTTTAAGATAAGTGTTATCAAGTAAAAAATAATTAAAAAGATAAATTATAAAATCTCTGCCACTTACAAAATTAACATTTTCTCGTTTAATATTCATAATTAAAGTAACTATTTTAATTACTTCTTCAATATAAGTTTCTCTTTTTAAATTTTTAGCTAATAATTCTTGTCTTATTAACTTTAATATTTCTTCAGTATTAATTTCTTTTTGATAATTTATTTCTTTATCAATTTTATTAATTATTTTTTTCCCTTTATCTAAAGTATTTAAAATATAAAAATCTTTAGTAGGTAAACCAAATTTAATACTGGATAAATCAAAATTAAGACCTGTTACATCGGCTTTTAATAAATATTTAGATGTTTTTACTAATACATAATAATGTTTACGTAAACCATGTTGTTCTTCTTTAATTAAAGTATTATAACCAAATTCATGTAAAATATCTTGATATAAATAAGCAAAGGTAGAACAGACTAAAGTATATTCGGTAATATTAGTCATATCCATTTTTCTTGCTAATAATTTAGGCATATCTTCATATTTAACAAATAAATAATGAGCATCAAAATCAAAAATTTGTCCCATTCTTAAATAAATATAACGCGGAATAAATACTTCATTAGTTATAGAATATTTAGTTATTTCTTGTTTTAGTTCATTTAATAGATTCATAAAACACCTACATTTCTTTAACTCGAGAAAGACTTTTAGGTAATGTTTCAAGATAGTTTGCGGAAGCAGGAATTAAATTATAAAAACCAAGAGAATTTTTTTCATAAATATAATATTTTAAATTATTATGAAAATTAACTTTAATAAAACCTTTATAAGTAGTTAATTCTTCATCAGCATAACAATAAAAGCTTAATAAAGGATTTAATTTAGTTGTATCCATAAAATAAATTAATAGTTTTTTAAGATAACTAAAACCACTGTAAAAATTAAGATGTGGACGATTAATATTGGTAATTAAAGAAACTGTTTCTAAGACTTTTTCTAAACACATGAAGGGATCATTTATTTCTTGTAATTCACTAACTAATTTATGAATAACTTCTTTGGGATTAATACCTTTAAAAAATTTAATTTTTTTATCTATTTCGGGTATTTTATTATAAGCATCATAATCATATACAATAAGAAAGTTAGAAGGATTAATACCAAATTTAATATTTCTTATATCTTCATATTTAATCATCATGTCAGCAATAATTTCATAGCCTTTTAAATAGATATTTACATAACTGTGATAATCACTATCGATTGTTTCAGCTTTGATACCAAAATAAGTTAATAAAGCCACATATAATTTAGCCCAAGAAGTACAAACTAAATTAAAACTAGTAACATTATGAATATCAACTTCTTGATTTTTAATTTTTTCTAATCGTTCTTTTTCATAAGGTTTAGAAAAATCCATCATTAAATAAGCCATATCATAATCAAAAAGTTCTCCAGTTTTTATATAGAGATATCTAGCTATACTTAATTCATCGGTTAAATTTAATTTCTTTATTTCTTCCGCTAAAAAACAAGCTAAATCCATAAAATTCACCCCTTTTTAACCAGAGTATATTATACGCATAAAAAAATATTAGTCAACTTTTATTGTTACTAATACTTTTCTTAATTCCGGTAAAAAGTAAAGGATGCATTAAAAATTCTAGGGAATCCGCTTTATCAACTAAAGTTAAAAGCCAAGCTTCCTTACTTTTAGGAAGACAAATATTTAAAGGAAACATATGAGTTTCAATCATTGAAGCAATTTTTTCATTCATTAACTCGGGGAAGAATTTTTCAGCGTTAACACGTGCTTCATGGGCATGAACAAAACCATGCTTTTTAAAAAAAGGGGTTGATCTTTTTTTTACTTGCCAAGGATGAGGATAAAAATCATGTAATAAACCCGCAATAGCTAAAGCTTTATAGTCTAATTTGAATTTCTTACCAATGCGATAACAATCATAGGATACTTTTAAAACATGAGCATAAACACTTTCATTATAATGATGCATAAACTCTTTTCTTTTTAAAAATTCCGGAGAATCTAATATTTTTTTTACTATTTTTAAATATTCTTGATCTTTTTTAGAGTTTTTTTTTAAGTTTTTATTTTTAAAATAATTAAAAGTATATTTAATTAAACATAGTATTTGGAAAATAATTGTTACGATTATAAAAATAGTTAAAGATAAATTAATTTGAGGAATAAATATTTTTAATAAACCTAATAAAATAGTTAGAAAAATAATCCAAGTTTTAATTTTACCTACTAAAAGTGATTCAACTATTTTAGTTTTATAAAAACAATAGATATTTAATAAAGCAATTAAACTTTCTAAAATAAAGATAAATAAAAATATTTTATTTTGAAAAACTAAAACAATTAATAAACTTAAGGCTAATACTTTATCAGCAATGGTATCAAGTTTGGCTCCTAGGGGACTTACAACTTGCCATTTTCTGGCGAGATAGCCATCTAAACAGTCGGTAAAGGCAATAAATAAGGTGGTTATAAATAGAGAAAGATATTGCTTATTAAGACCGAGATAAATAATTAAAGGGGTTATAATTATACGAGAACAAGTTAAGATGTTAGGTAAATTTTTTTTTAACTTTGACATATTATCATCTCTTTTTTTCTTAAGTTAATTATATCAAAAAAACATTAAATCTGTTATTAAATTTAATGTTTATTTAACTATAAATATGTCTTTAAACCATTAATATTATTTTCTAAAGTTTTAATTAGTTTTTGCGAAAGAGCAACAATCTCTTTATCTGTCCCATCATATTCATTTAAAGCTTTATTAATTTTTATTATGCCTTTATTGGTTCCTTCCATCATCATTTTAGCTACCATACTATCATCTTTACCAGCAAGTTTGGCTTCACTCATCATTTCACTCATTTTTTTAACCATCGTATTAAGTTCTTTTTCTTCACTTCCATAAGAAGTAAATATTTCTCTAGTTTCTTTTATGATGTTATTGTATTCATCTTTTTGTTCTTGTAAAAATCCGCGAAAATCTTCTTGTTTTACTTTATCTATAACATCATTAATACCAACTACTCCCATTTCACAAGTTTTAAAAATGGAATTTAAAAACTTAATATTTTTATTATCTTTCACTTAAAAAATCACCCATTTATAGTATGAGTGATTTTTTTTAAATTATACTTCTTGAACGACCGCGATAATCATTGGTTTACATTCGGTTTCATCAAATAAATATTTACTTAATTCGGTTCTAATATCAGTTTTGATTTTATTAAAATCGACAAAGTTATCTGTTATATTACGGGTAATTATATCCTCGGAAATTCTTTTTATTTCTTTAATTATTTCTTTAGAATCTTTAACATAGATAAAGCCTCTGGTCGTTACTTCGGGTCCAACTAGTAATGTTTTAGTTTTTTTACTTAATGTAGCACTAATTAAAACTATACCATTTTCGCTTAACATTTCACGGTCTTTGATTACAAGTTCTCCGACATCATCACTGGATTTACCATCGATTAGGATTGAATTTATTTTTATTTTTTCATTAGTTTCGACTAAGACGCCATCTTCAAAAGTTGCCACTTCCCCATTTTGTTTTAGGATAATATTTTCTTTAGGCATATTTAAGGCACTAGCTAAATTAGCATTATTAACCATATACCGATATTCTCCTTTAACAGGCATATAGTATTTAGGATTGACAAGCTTTAACATTAACATCAAGTCTTCACTGGAAGCATGGTGTAAAATATTTTTATCTTTGGGAATAGAAACAATACTACATCCCATCATTGATAATTCATTTTCTATTTTAACTAATAACTTTTCATTACTATCATAACGCGGTTCAGCAAAGATTACGGTATCAGTTGGTCTTAGTTTAACAAAACGGTCATAACCACTCATAGCTTTACTTATTGAAGCATAAGGATTTTCTTTATCATCACACATTAATAAAATGGCATCTTCATCATTGATATTAGATAAGTCACCAAGAATATCATCGGGGAAGGTTAAATAGCCCTCTTTTTTACCAAAGTAAATGACATTTTGGAGTTTTTTACCTAAAATTACGATCTTCCGATGTTTATTTAAAGCACTATTAAAGATATCTTGAATAGTGTATAAATGCGTGGGTAAAACTAAGTAAATTAATCTTTTCTCATATTTATTTACAATATCTTTAAAGAATTCTTCTAAACGATGCGATGGTGAAGTATGACCAACATGTTCGGAAAATGTTGATTCAGCAAGCAAACATAAAACTCCCATTTTCCCAACATAAGCAATTTTTCCTAAATCCATATCATAGTGTCCACTCATTTTAGGATCGATAATAAAGTCTCCCGTATAACAAATACTGCCATCTTTAGTATTAACTACATACATAACCGCATCTGGACAACTATGGGATACAGTAATGGGAAATATACTTACTTTGCCAAAGTTTACTTTTTTATGAGGAGTTATTTCAATAATGTTTTTTTCTGGTACTCCAGATTCCATTAAGACATATTTCGTAAATTTAGTAGCAAATAGCTTGATATGAGGAATATTTTTTACTAAATCACTAGCAGCTCCCATATTTTCATAATGACCATGGGTTAAGAATACTCCTTTAACGCGTTTTTGATTTTTTACTAAATATTCAAAATCGGGAATAATATAATCAATTCCAAACATATTCCCACTAGCATATTTAAGACCACAGTCAAAAACATAAATGTCTTTATCTATTTCAATACAATACGTATTTTTCCCGTTTTCGTCTAATCCGCCGAGACTAAATATTTTAATTTTACTCATAATTCATCTTCCTTTTTCATTTTGTATTTCCTTTGTATATTTATAATTATAATCCTTTAATTAAAGTAAAAGTTCAGTTATTAAAATAATATCTTGGATAAAAAATTGCTAAATATAAACAATAAAGGTCATGTCATGTTTAAGATTATACCAATTATTATTAAATTTTTAAATAGTATTAATTAATTTATTTAATTTTTTTATTGATTATTATATAAAAGAAAGATTATTTTATTAGAAAACGAGGACGGACACCAATCGAGTTAGTGTGACCCGCTGGAGCATAGCCATCGCTGTTGACACTAGCAAAGTTTGCAAAGTTGGCGACCGCTTTTAACCAATAGTTAAAACGTTTGTTCCCATAACTGTTAATAAATTCTGGTTTTAGTTGGAAAATAGCATACTGACGATTGTCGATACCGATATCATATCCTGATGAAGACCAAACTGTCGAACCATACACGTTTACTTCACTCATTAAATCTACTTGACTATCGTACCAATCCCATGAAGATGATGCTCCTGTAGTTTGACCCCATTGATTGGAACGACTACCCTCCGTACCATCAGCGAGTAAATTGGTATATTCTATTATATGATTATCAAATACTGGTTCAATATAGTTTTTTAAAATATCAGGTAAAACTTTTTGTTTCATGTTGCTACCAACGTAAGCACCAATATTATCTTTTTCGTTTTCAGAGCCAAGGGGTTTTAATTTTAAATTAGTATCTACTACTCCTGTTGTGTCTTTTTCATCTACTTTATTATTCATTTGAGCATTATAAAATGGAATTGCTGGAATAATTGTCGCATGATTAGTTGTTAAATCGTTGTACCCAGAATGTAAGTAATTGTTTAAATCAGCGATTAACCATGTTACTGTATGTTCTTCTCCCTTACTATCCTCTTTTGTTGTTGTAAAGTAATCTCCAACATAAATGTCGTCAAATCTACCACTACTAATCATGTCATATAAACTTTCATCTTCATAATAAGAAGTTATATCTTTTCCCCGATACGTATTTCTTCTTAAACTTACTCCTTCGGATATATATTCATTATATTCTGCTTGGGTTATTCCATCACTTTGAAATTCTATTGTACATTTTGTATCTTTCTTTAAATTATCTATTTTTAAATTCCAGGCATTATAATCCCACGAGCCTGTTGCGTCATTATTACATACAACATTGGTTTTATATAAGCCTCTTTCCGGAACAATGGTTTCTTTTTTTCCATCTACTTCAATAGCAAGTTTAACATCATATCCAAAATCTGGAACTACTCCTTTTATTACGTTATATTCTTTATCTTCTTGGTATAAGGCGTATGTTCTAATTATTAAAATACCCCCCCCCCAGAACACTGATTAGTCCTAGAGTTAGGAGGATATTTC
>CANPZX010000030.1 GCA_947589195.1 uncultured Bacilli bacterium
AAATGCTAAAATATTTTTGTAGGTTTTCCGACATTTTTATTTAATTCATTTCCTACAATTTTATTTTAGCATTATCAGTCTTGTCAAACTATTACTAGTGTATACTTTCGTTCCTCTTTCATAATTGTACATTAACTTAGTACTAACTGCTGATGTATTCCCACCTAAATTCCATGTTACTTTATCTATCATCTTTTTAGCTTCTTCGGTTAAACCTGGGGTTTTACTACCATCTCCAAAATCACATTCAGTTGATGAATTATTATAACCATTATAACAAGTACCACTTGTTCGATTATAATATGCTTCTTTATTTAATAATAATTGTAATCTTGCATCGCTCCAATCATTACTTCCAGATGAACTATATGATGAACCTTCACCCTTTGGTTTATTATCCCATGACATTGATGGTTCTAATGGTGTTGCTCTAATTATTTTAATTCGTTGGCCTTCGGGAGTATTAACAAGCCCAATTATTCTCCACCCAGCAACTTCACCATTAAACGTTACATAATTATTAGGATTTTCTCCACAATATCGATATTCGGTCATTTTTAGATTTTTTTCTACTTCGGTAAAATCTAAACCAAGTGTTTCATATTCAGAATTATTAGCAATCTCGGCATCCGCATGGCTTACTTGAACAATTCCATTATCTCCACAGACATTTTCATCTTTACTTGCTAAACGTTCTATATCACTAAAACTATCAACTAAATAATTTGGTTCTTTCATATAACTAAATTCTACACTTATTTTACTTTGATAAGTCTTATTCATTGAATCAGTATCCTCAGCTGTTACATCGCCATGCATCCAGATTCTTAAATCATAGGTTATTTCTTCATGAGGTTTTAAAATGCCTGTCAGTAATTTAAAAGCTCTTACTGCTCCATCAATTGTTGTTTCTACTTGTAATTTATTTTCTAATTTAGTTGTTACTTTACTTACTCCATCAACACTTAAGTTAGCTTTTATATATTCTTCATTTAAAGTTGTTTCACTTAATGACTCTAAATTTATTTGATATGATGCCCAATCATCTTCACATATATTAGATATTGTAAATTGGTGATATGGTTCCTTCATCCCATCACTATCACTCATGGGATAGCCATGTTCAATCGTTATTCCTTCATTTTCATCAACATATGTTACTTGTAAGCAATTAGAATTTAATAAATTTAAGGAAGTTTGTTTTTCATTTATTTTCCAATAAGCATAAGTTATACCAATACTTAAAGTTATTAAAAGGATTATTAAACTTAATAGTTTAATTTTACTATTTAATACCACCATTCCTAAACGTGTTTCAGTCATCTTTAATCTTTCTTCCATTATTATCTATATTATATATTTTTCTAAAACCAACCAAAATCAAGAATATGATTAGCTAAAAAAATAATTCCTACAATTAAAGCAATTACTACTACTCCCAGTAAAACTTTAACTAACAATTTATTAGACTCTAAATCTTCTTTTAAATCATTAAAATCATCAAAATCACTTTGGGTAAAAGACATTGGATTAGTATAAAAACTTTTATCCATTTCTTTTTTTACTTCTTCTTTGACAGTTTCTTTAATTTCGTCTTTTTTAACCCCTTCTAAAACTATCGTATTTTCACTCCCCTTTAAATCACTTAATATATCTAAAGGATCAACATCTTTATTAGCTTCTTTTTCATTTATAGTATTTATTAAATTCATTAAATTTTTATCTTCTTTAGGTTTATTATCATAAACATCTAAACTTTTTAATATATCATATTGCGTATCTCTAATTTTTTTAAGTCTTTCTCTTTCATAATCTTCTTCTTGATCTTTTCGGGCTTTAGCAAGTAGTGAATTTATATTATATTCTTTCGTTATTTCTTGATTTAGAGGTTCTTCTTCGGGTAATTCTTCAGTAATTTTTATTTTTCTAGGTTCTTCATCATGATATTTTTTTTCTAATAATTCTTTTATTTTATTAATATCAATATTACTTTCATTATCACCAATTACATGAGCATTACTTTCAATATTTAAATTATCTAAATTTCGTTTATTAATATCTTGATATAACTCTTGATTTCTTCTTGTTCTAGTTAAGGTAGTAGCCTTTTGATTTAAAGACTCATCTTTTGTATCATAATATTTTTTCATTCTTGTATCCAAAGCTATCACCCACTATATTTCGAAATTATCATATCATAGTTTTTTAAATTTTAAAATATATTAATTGATTTTTAGTTTTTTTAACTTTATAATTTTATTAAGGAGCGTGTTTAAAAATGAAAAAAATTGTTGTTGATGAAAGTAAATGTATTGGTTGTGGAGCCTGCGTTGGTAATGATCCAGAACATTTTGAATTTAATGATAATGGTAAATCTAGTGTTATTAGTAATGATAATTTAGATAGTGAAGCTTTACATATGGCTATTGATTGTTGTCCTACGGAAGCAATTACGATGGATGAATGTGATTGCGAAGAATGCAAGTGTAATAACTGTCAACATGAAGAAGAATAAAACCACGATTTAGTGGTTTTTATTTTAAGGCATATAACTTTTTAACTTCTTTTAAAGTTAACTTACGATAGCACCCCAGAGGAACATTTTCTAAATTTAAGAAAGCATAACTTTCTCTTTTTAATTTAATAACGGGATGATTTAAACTTGCAAATATTTTTTTAACAATATGATTTCTTCCTTCATGAATAGTAATAATGACATTTTCTTTGGTATCACTTATTTTTTTTACTTTTAAATAACTAGGTATTACTTTTCTTCCTTCAATCATTAGGCCTTTTTTTAATTCGTAAAATTCGCTCGGGGTTAAATTACCGGTGATGGTGGCTAAATAAGTCTTTTCAACTTCGTTTTTAGGATGCATTAAAATATTAGCTAGTTTACCATCATTAGTAAGAAGGATTAAACCAGTGGTATCATAATCTAACCTTCCAATAGGATAAATTCTTTCTGAAGTATCAATTAAATCAACCACGGTTTTTCGGTTTTTATCATCACTAGTTGTACTTATTACTCCTTTAGGTTTATTTAAAAGATAGTAAACTAATTTTGTTTCATTAGTTAAGACTTCGCCATTAACCGTAATAATATCTTTGTCATCAACTTTAAAACCTAATTCTTGGACTAAATTTCCATTTACATATACTTTACCATCTTTAATTAATTCTTCAGCTTTTCTTCGGGAAGTTAAACCCGCTTCGGCTATTCTTTTTTGTAATCTTTCCATACTATTTCTCCTCAAATGGTTTTAAAAAAATCTTAGGTATTTCCGCGGTAAAAGTCATTTCTTTTTTTGTAAATGGATGAACTAAAACTAATTTAGAAGCATGTAAGCATAGCCTCCGATAGGGATTTTTTAAAGACCCATATTTTTTATCACCGACAATCGGACAATTCAAATCCCGCATGGCTAGACGTATTTGACTCTTTCTTCCCGTTAAAATATTTATTTTTATTAAACTATATTCTTTATTGGATTTTAAAACTTCATAATTAGTAAGGGCCAGTTTACCAAATTTTTCACTAGTATTATAAACTTGAAATGTTTTAGTTTCCTTTAAATAACTTTTTACTTGACCACTTTTATTTTTAGGTTTACCACTTACTAAAGCATGATATTCTCGCGTTTTAGCTAAAGTATTCCAAGAATTTTGGCAAGCTTTTTTTAATTTTTCGTTTTTGGCAAAAACGACAATGCCTGAGGTATCTTTATCTAAACGATGCACAATAAAAATTTTATGATGCGGATTTTGTTTTTTTAGGTATTCTCTTGCTTCATGATACAAGGTTCTTAATTTTTCTTTTTCACTAGCGATGGTTAATAAACCACTAGGTTTATTAATTACTAATAATTCTTTATCTTCATAAATAATTGTCATTTTTTTAAGTTTAGTCATTTTTATCACTCATTAAATAATCAATAGCTTTTAAAACCCCTAACTTACCATAAGCGTAAGTTAATCCTCCTTGTTGATAAGCAATGTAAGGACTTCTTAAAGGGGCATCACAAGATAATTCAATACTACTTCCTTGGGTAAAAGCGCCACTGGCCATGATTACTTGATCATCATACCCGGGCATATCCCACGGAACTGGTAAAAACTTTGCATCAACTGGGGAACCAAGTTGAATACCTTGACAATATTTAATTAAATCTTCCGGATTACCTAAATAAATATTTTCGACAATGTCGGCTCTTTTTTCATTATATAACGGTTCAACTTTATAACCTAATTTAGTCATAATTAAAGCCGTAAAGGTACTTGTTTTTAAACTGCTTATAACTACACTTGGAGCGAAGAAAATACCTTGCATTAAACTTTTGGTAATCCCAAGGGTTG
This sequence comes from uncultured Bacilli bacterium, assembly GCA_947589195.1. GTDB lineage: Bacteria > Bacillota_I > Bacilli_A > RF39 > UBA660 > MGBC108787. Next base: position 4,357 of record CANPZX010000030.1, read on the forward strand.
GTCCTACTTCTCTTCCTTCACCTGGTAAGGTAAGGCTTTCGCCTACTAAATCTATTAAAGCTTTTTTACCGACAACATAAGCTCCATTCGGCGCAATTCCCCCACCTAAGTTTTTAATTAATGAACCAACAACAATATCTGCTCCTACTTCCGAAGGTTCAACTTCCGATACAAATTCGCAATAACAATTATCCACCATAATTATTACTTCTTGATTAACTTCTCTAATTGTTTCAATAACTTTTTTTACTTTATCAATGGTAATACTTTTTCGCGTGGAATAACCTTTACTTCTTTGAATTTCCACAACTTTTACTTTATTATTTTTTAAATATTCTTTAATTTTAGGATAATTAAAATCATTATCTACTAAATCAATTTGATCATAATTAATGCCAAAACTTTTTAAAGAACTAGGATTATCTTTAATGCCTATTACTTCATGTAAAGTATCATATGGTAAGCCAGAAATTGAAAGTAATAAGTCATTCGGTCTTAAAAGAGCAAAAAGAGTTTTAGCTAGAGCGTGGGATCCAGAGACAAATTGATTTCTTACTAAAGCTGCTTCCGTATGAAAAATGTTTGCAAAAATAGCTTCTAATTTATCTCGGCCAACATCATTATAGCCATAGCCACTTGTCCCATTAAATGTACTTTCTACAACTTCGTTATCTTGAAAGGCTTTTAATACTTTGGCACTATTTAATTCTCCTAATTTATCTAAATCTTCATATATTTCTTTTAATTCTTCTTCACATTGACTAGCTAAAGAACTTATTTTTTTACTAATTCCCATTAATTCATAACTATTCATAATTTTAACTCACCTTCTTTATTTAAAATAGTATTATAAAATGTTTGATAATCGCCCTCGTTAATAATTTCCCCTTGTTCATTTACAACTCCGTATACTAATATTTTTTTATTTTTCTTAAAAAAGGAAGTATTATCTTGCAACCATTTTACTTGACGGCTATCTAAATGATTAGGTAAAAACACTAATAACATTTCTCCTGCGGTAATTACTAAATGACCTAGACTAGCTAGAGCACATTGAAAATTTAGACCATGTACATCTCCTTCTTCTATTCCTAAACTTTCAAAGGTAATATCTAAATTATATTTACGGCAAAAGTTATTCATTTCCCAGACATGAAAATTATTATCAAGAATATCACGGATAAAAACTGGGGCATTTAAATTTTCATTAGATACAATAATAACAGCTCTTTTCACTTTAATCCCCCATCAACTCTAATTATCGAATTATTAATATAACTAGCTTCATCACTGGCTAAAAAAGCAACAACATTGGCGATTTCTTCAGGATTGCCAAAACGTCCTAGTAATATCTTCTTTTCTTCTTCTTTTAGATAACTTGGATTCATTTCTAAAACAGGTTCAGTATTTACCCAGCCGGGAGCAATCACATTAACTCGGGTAAAGGGGGCTAGTTCTTTACTAAAATTATGAGTTAAAGAAATAAGTCCCGCTTTGGAAGCATCATAATCCATGGAAAATACTTCATTAGTATCTAAGGCATTCGTGGAAGCAATATTAATTATAACTCCTTTTTTGGCTTCTTTAAAAAAGGACCCGACATATTTACTAGTTAAAAATGGGCCAATTAAATTAACATCTAAAACATTTTTAAATTCTAAAGTTGTTTTATCTTCTAAATAATTATCTTTCGCAATTGCCGCATTATTAACTAAAATGTCAATGGTATTAAATTCCTCTAACATTTTATTTACCATTTCTTTTACTTCTTCTTCTTTAGAAACATCAGCTTTTAATAGTAATACTTTAATATGGTAATTATCTTCTAATTCTTGTTTTAAAGAAATAGATGATTCATAACTTGTTAAATAATTAAGACCAATATTGTAGCCTAAACTAGCCATTTTACGAGCAATAGAAGCCCCAATTCCGCGACTAGCCCCGGTTATTAAAACACATTTATTCATTAAAGATACCCTTTCTTTCAAGGTTATTCTACTAAATTTATTGGAAAATGTCTACCAACTTTAATTAATAAACAATTCTTCTAATTTTTCATCTAAAATAGAATATAAATATACTCTAATAGGTTTAGTAGTTTTCTTTTGTAAATAATTTTTATAACCAGTTAATTGTTTTAAATAAGCTTCATCTTTAATATTTTTAAGTTTATAATCGATAATTTTAAATTCTTTATTATCTTCTAAAACTAAATCCATAATTCCATGATATTCTTGCGTATCATCTTTATCAATAAATTCATATTCTTGATAAATATTTTGAACATTAGTAAATATATTAGAATTTAATAAACTTAAAACTTTTTGTTTTTCAAATTCATTTAAACTATCTAAATTAGGATTACGAAAATCAATATTTGCTAATATTTGGTGAATTTTAGTCCCCATTTTCATCATTTTAATTTCTTCTTTAGTTAATACTTTCGAGATATTTTTCGAAAAATGATTTTCCGTTATTACTTCATTTATAATATTTAGGGAATGAACTTCTATATCTACATTTGCCTCTTTGATATTTTCTTTAAAATTACTTTTTTTAATTAAATTATAATCTTTTGTTAAATTTAATGTATCTAAAGAAACTGGCAAGATAAAACTATTTACTTTACTTTTAATGGCGTTCATAATATCTAAAAAAGAGGTAAAACTCGCTTTATCCAAGTTATCATTTTCTTTTTCAATATTAAAAGGTACAACCATAATCATTTTTTCTTTCGCTCTCGTTAAGGCTACATAAAATAATCTAATTTTTTCGGATATTTCTTCTTGTAAATATTTTTCTTTTAATAATTCTTTATAAAAAATCGGTCTAATTTCTTCATTAAAGTAAGGCGTAATAATTCCATATTTACGATCATATAAAAATTTTTCTTTTAAATCACTTAAATTAAATTTATGATATAACCCACTATAATAACAAAGATGATATTCTAAACCTTTAGATTTATGAATAGTCATTATTTTAACACCTTTACCGGTTTCGATTTTAGGATAAGTAATTGTTTCATCACTTTTTAAGATATTATCTAAATAAAGGTAAAAATCTTTTAAAGTATAACCCAGTTTAGCTAAATCTTCGGCTTGTTTTACTAAGTAATCGATAACTGTTAAGTGATCGGTAATATTACCAATTGTAATAATTTTTTCATAGTATTTAAAATCATTAATTATTTGTAATAAAAGTTCTTCTATATCTAATTCTTGATAATTAATATTCTTAATTATTTCTAGGATAGGACTAGTTAAATAAGTTTGATCCATAACAGTTTTAAATATTTCTTCATCACTTAAACGGAATAAAAAACTTCTAGCAACACTTGTATAGGCATATTTAAATTCAGTTGTTGTACTTTTAAATAAAAATAAACCTAAAATATTTTTAATTAGAGCCATATCCCCACTAGCTTTTATATCTTCATCTTTATATATATTTAAAGGAACATTTAGAAATTCAAAGATTTTTTTATATAAATTAAAATTAGTAGAACGATCCATTAAAATTACAATATCTTCATAAGTAAGATTTCTAATTATTTTTTCATCTTTATCAAATACTTGATAATTATTTTGAATCTTCTTTTTGATATCTTGAGCAATTATAAATATTTCAATTTCTTCTTTGGAAAATTCACTATTTTTATCATAGTAATAGTTTAAAATATCTAAATTATTATTTTGGGTTAATTTTCCTTCTTCATTATAAGTTGTATTGCCAAAACACATTTGATGCGATTCTTGATAATTAGCCCCCCCATAAAGATCATCCATGACATTATTAAAGATTAAATTAATATCATTTAAAACTTCTTCCCGGGAACGAAAATTTTTATTTAAATCAATTTTTTTACCCCCGATATTTTTACTAAAGGCATCATATTTACTTTTAAATAAATAAGGATTAGCATTACGAAAGCGGTAAATTGATTGTTTTATATCTCCAACCATATAAACATTATTTTTACTAATATAAGAAATAAATAATTCTTGTAAATCATTGGTATCTTGGTATTCATCAATTAAGATTTCTTGAAAACTATTTTTAAGTTCTTCGCAAATATTTTTATTTTCTTTGACAATTTGAATAGCCATTTTAGCAATATCACTAAATTCATATAAATCATGTTGATGTTTATAAGTTAAGACTTTTTCATCTAATAAATTGATAATTTTAATAATAGTCATGACATAATCTTTGGTTTTATATATTGATTCTTTTAATTCATTTTTATCTTCATAAACACAAAGGTTATCTAACTCTTTTAAAATATCATTAATTTTTTCTTTTATTTCTTTAGCTTCATCAGCACTATTACGTGGTAAATTAGGTAAACTATTTAAATTATCTTTAATTAATTCATAACTATCAGCGATTAGTAATTCGCCAAGATTTAAGTTTACTTTTTCTAAGTAATCACTATCCACATATTCTCCTAAGTCTAAAATCAATTTATTAATTTGCGCAATTTTTTTACCTAATAATTGTTCGTAATCTTCGATTTTTTTATTAATAAATTCATCATTATAATAAGTTTGTTCATAACTAGTTAAAAAGGTTTCTTTATCCGCTAACATACATAATTTTTCATAAATATTTAAAATATATTCTTTTATTTCTTCATCATCTTTAACACAAAAATCAGCAATTAAATTTAAAAATAAAGCATCATTTACTTCGTATAGTTTTAAAAAGATATCTTCGAGAATATTTTTTTTCGCTAAATTAATAATACTTTCATCAATAATACTGATATTTTTAGCGACATTCAAAACATAATTATATTTCTTGACAATGGCTAAAGCAAAGGCATCAAAAGTCGTAATATAAGATTTATCAAGTCGTAATAATTGGTCTTGGAAATTACCTTCTTTAATAATTTTTTTTCTAATTCTTTCTTTCATTTCTAAAGCCGCGGCTTTGGTGAAGGTTAAAATTAATAATTCATCGATATTGACACCATTTTTTAGTTTGTTGATAACCCTTTCACTTAAAACGGCAGTTTTACCAGAACCTGCCCCAGCACTGACAATAATATTTTCACCTTCACTTAAAATAGCTTCATTTTGTTCTTTTGTCCAACTAGGCATTAACATCCCCTCCTAAAAAATCTTTATAACTTTTTTCTTCGAAATTAATAATATCTTCTTCCCGGCGATAACAAATATCTTTAAAGGGACAAAATTCACACCCCTTTAAGTCAGTTCCAATTTTTTTCGGATTAATCGGAAATTTAGCCGATTTTATGGCCATTGCTGACTCGGTAATTTTATTTTTGACAATATCTTTGATTTGGTTAAAATTATCTTCACTTAATACTTTCGCATAATTATAAAAACCTTTGGCAGATTTTTTTAAAGATTTAACGACCGTACTATTTTGATAATCCTTATCTAAGTAGGTAAGAGCATCTTCATTAGTGGTACTAAAACCACTTAAACGATATAATTTTTCTTTTTCTTCTTGATAAGTTTTATCCTTTTGATAGTTAGGTTTAGGATGGAGAATTTTTTGTAAGTAAAAACCGATGATAACTGGATTTTTTAAATGTAAGTAATCAGATAAATAAAGATATATCGGTAGTTGCATTTCGATACCATAAATTAAATTATCTAAAGAAGATGCGACATTTCCCGTTTTATAATCAATAATGGCAAAATAGGTCTTTTCATTTTCTTCATGATACATTACTTTATCAATAATTCCCGTGAAAGTAATATTATCTGTTAAAGGAATATTAATTTTTTCTTCATATAAAGCCTTATCAAGCACTCCCCTTGTCTTTTGTTTTTTTATTACTTCTTTAGCAAATTGCACTTCATCTTTTAATTTAGTTAAAAAAAACTTTTCTTTAGCATTAAAAACTTTATTTTCTAAAAAATTATGATAAGAAACATCTAAATCTATTTCGGGATTAGCTAAAATAGCGTGAAACAAATTGCCAATTAAAGTCATAAAGGTTTCTTCATACTTATTAACTTTTAATATATAATTTAAATAATAACGAAAACCACAACGATAGTAATTATCTAAACTAGTATAAGCTAAAACTAAATTGGGAACATATTTTAAAAAAACATCCGGATTAATTTGGTGATAAGTATTATCATAAGTTAAATATGGGATATCTGGATAATTATGATATAAAATTTCTAGTTCTTGATCATATTCATTAAACTTTAAAAAATTATCTAACTTCTTTCCTAAAGTTAATTTATTATCCAAATTAGAATAATTATAAATATTATTATGCTCTTTTATTAGGGGTAAGTTCATTTCATTTATTAAAGAACTAGGATAATTATCGGTTTTACCAGATTTTAAATTATAAGATAAAAAAACGTTATATTTACTAATTTTTTCTTTAATTATTAATTTATTTAAATTATTTATCGTTAAGGAAGTCATTAAGCCGAGGTTTTCTTTTTCTTTATCACTAAAATAATCTTCATCTTTAACTATCGGGGGAACTATTCCTTCATTAAAACCTAAAATAAAATAATAACCATTTTCATTTATTTCATTAATCTGACATACATTTACCGCATTTTTTAATTTTCTACTATCTTTTTTTAAAAGTTTAAGATCTTCTTCAATAAGATAAATAGTAGTATCATCTAAGGGTAATAATTGATATTTATTAATGATAGTAATAATTTGGTTATAAACTGCGGAAGATTTAATAATTTCTAAGGCAGATTCTAAATTATGTTCGGTTTTTATTTTTTTTAAAAATTCTTGAACTAAAGTTAAACTATAAAGGTGATTAGCAATTTCTAAATTAAGAGGAATATTAAAGATAGTAAAGATTCTTTTTACGAGTATTTTATATTCGTTAGGTAATACTAAATAGATTTTATTTATATCAATAGTTTTTAATAAATCAGCTATTTTTAAAGCAACATTTTTTACTTCATCTTCGATAGTTGGGTATTCGCTTACTTCGGGGGTATTTTTTCCTAAATCAAGGGAAATTTGACACCAAGGATATTTTTTTATTTCGTCTAAAAGGTAATCATCGATATAAGGAGTTAAAATTACAATTCTTTTAATTTTTTCTTTAAATAAGGGTTCATAAGTAATTAAATTTTCTTTTTCTAATTCTGCTTTTAATTCGGGAATAAATAAATAATTATCTAAGTACATCTTGGCAATATTATATTTATAATTATTTTTTTTAATTAAATAATATAAAGCTTCGACTCCTACTTTACCAAAATAAGCTTCTTTAAATTCTAAGACTGTTAAAAGGCGAATATTAATCATTTTTTTTAAATTCTTTAAAACTTGTTCTTTATTATCCGTGATAATTATATCACCATCTAAAAATTCATATGTCATTTTATCACAACCTATTAAAATTATAACATATTTAATTAATATTTTAGGTAAATAAAAAAGTAAGTTTAACTTACTTATGGGTATATTGATAATACTCCAGTTCTTGTAAATCAAGAGCCACTTCTTCTAAAGCGCTATCATCATCTTCATCTAAGACTTCTTCGATTAAAAATAGTAAACTATTAATATCCGCGCAACTATTATAATCAATATGATATAAATCTAATAAATCTTTTTGGTATTTTTTTAAATATAATTTTTCATTTATTTTTATTAACTCGTTATCATTAATTGTCTTAAAAACAAAATCTTCTATTTTCTTTTCCATTAATATTTAACATCCTCATTAATAAATTCTTTATCATCTCTTAGTATTTCGTGGATTTCTTCTTCTTTGGTATCTAAGTATACTTCTTCAATTCGATCAACCCGACATTTTTCGGCTTTTAAAATGGCCTCGACTTTTAATACTGCCTCTTCTAATTTATCATTTACGACGACATAGTTATATTTAGCCACTTCGTTTACTTCTTGATAAGCCTTTTTAAAACGTTCGATAATTTTTTCATTACTATCCGTTCCCCGTTTTTTTAAGCGATGAACTAATTCTTTTAAGGAAGGTGGCATAATAAAGATAAAAATAGCTTCGGGAATTAACTTTTTAATATTGGTAGCTCCCTCAATTTCAATTTCTAAAATGACATCAATGCCCTGGTTAATTTTATCAGCAATATATTCTTTAGGAGTTCCATAATAATTTCCCGCATAATTGGTATATTCTAAAAAATAACCATTTTTTATTCGTTTCTCAAACTCCTCTTTGGAAATAAAATAGTAATTTACCCCTTCTTGTTCATTAGGCCTTTTAGTACGCGATGTCGCGGATACCGATAACCACCGATTTTTTCCATCATTTTTTAAAAGTTCTTGAATAATTGTACCTTTCCCTGAACCACTGGGAGCAGAGATTACAATAACCGAACCCCGACTAGATTGTTTAATCATAATTAACCTCACTTTTCTTTATTATAATCATCTAGAAAGCTATGGTAAAGACTATTTTCTTTATAACCTAAAACACAATTTAAATTAATATTATCTAAAGCTTTAAAAATATTATAATCGATATCTTTATTTTTTTCTCGTAATTCCTTTATTAATTCTTTCATTTCTTTTCTTTTACTTAAATCTTCTTTATAACTAGCTTCTTCGGTAAATTTACAAGCACAATTTAAAAAGTGTAAATGATGATAATTTTGCCAAGCAATAATTGCTTCTTCTTTTACTAAATAAAGCGGACGAATTAAATCTACTCCTTTAAAATTTTCACTATGTAATTTAGGTAACATGGTTTTAACTTCCGCGCCATAAAACATACTCATTAAAGTAGTTTCAATAACATCATCAAAATGATGACCTAAAGCAATCTTATTACATCCTAATTCTTGAGCTTTATTATAAAGATGCCCCCGACGCATTCTCGCACATAAATAACATGCTTTTTTAGTATCTAAATTTACAACTGCCTCGAAAATATTAGTTGTAAAGACTTCTAAAGGAATATTTAATATTTGAGCATTTTTTAAAATTAACTTACGATTTTCTTCTTTATATCCTGGATCCATCACTACAAATTTAACATCAAAATTAATCTTACCATGTTTTTTTAATTCTTGCATACATTTAGCAAGTAAAAATGAATCTTTACCCCCACTTATACAAACCATAATTTTATCATTTTCTTCTATTAATTTATAATCATTTACCGCCTTTATAAATTTACTCCATATAACTTTACGATAAGTTTTAATAATACTTCTTTCAATTTCTAAATATTTTTCCATTTTACAACTCCCTAAAGATAAATTAAAGTATACACCATTCATTAATTTCCTGCAACTTAAGAATAAATAGTATAAAACTTTAGATAAATACTTATGCTAAATATAAGTGATAAATATGACAAATAATTTAAAAAAATATCAAGAAAAAAGAAATTTTAAAAAAACTTCGGAACCTAAAGGAAAAATAGCCAAATCTTCTTCAAAATTACATTTTGTTGTTCAACATCATTTAGCCCGGAAAGATCACTTTGACTTTCGCTTAGAATGGCATGGTACTTTAAAAAGTTGGGCGATTCCTAAAGGACCATCTTATAATATTAAAGATCGCCGGTTAGCTATTCAAGTTGAAGATCATCCTTTGAGTTATCGAAACTTTGAAGGCACAATTCCTAAAGGAGAATATGGTGGCGGGACAGTTATGATTTGGGATGAAGGTTATTGGGAACCTAAGGATAATTTTAATCAAAAAGGGTTTAAATTTACTTTATATGGTAAAAGATTAAAAGGAAGTTGGAGTCTAATTTCTTTTAAAGATAATAACTGGCTTTTAATAAAAGAAAAAGATGAGTATCATGTCTTTAGTGATATTACGAAATTAAATAGAAGTGTTAAAACCGGAAGAACGATGAAACAAATAGCCGAGAATAAAATTAATAAAAAGGCTATTACTTCTAAAGTTAAAGCCATTGTCGAAGATATTAAAATTACGAATCCTGATAAAGTAATTTTTCCTAAGCCTAAAATTACCAAATTAGATTTAGCCATGTATTATCATCAAGTAGCTAAAAGAATGATGCCTTATTTAGAGCATCGGATAATTAGTACAATTAGATGTCCTGAGGGAATAAATAAAGATAAATTTTTTAAAAAACATTTAGAAAATATTAATGAAGGAATAGGAAAAATTATTTTAAAAAGTAAAAGTTTACATAAAGAAGATTATTATTATTTTGAAAATAGTCAAGGCTTAATTAGTGAAGTGCAAATGAATAGTTTTGAATTTCATCCTTGGGGTAGTAGTGTTGATCATTTAGAAAAACCAGATATAATGGTTTTTGATTTAGACCCTGATGAAAAACTTTCTTTAAAAAAAATCCGGGAAGGAGTCAAAGATTTAAAAAGTATTTTAGATGAATTAAATTTAAAATCGTATTTAAAAACTAGTGGGGGAAAAGGTTATCATGTAGTTGTTCCCATTAAAAAAGAAATAACCTGGAAAAAATTTCGTGAATCAGCCAAAAATATTGCCGTTTTAATGGAAACTAAATGGCCCGAGAAATATACTAGTAATATTCGTTTAAAAAAGCGTCAAGGAAAAATTTTTATCGATTGGGTAAGAAATACTCGCGGGGCAACAAGTGTTGCTCCCTACTCGATTCGTTTAAGAAAAAATTGTCCTGTATCCATGCCCATCTCTTGGAAGGAATTAGATAAAGTAAAACCTAATGAAATTGGAATCACTGAAGCTTTAAAAAGACTTAAAAGAAAAAATCCATGGGAAGATTTCTTTTGAATAGTATTTTTTTTATTTTAATTATTTTTTCAATTTATTTAATAAATAATCTTAGTATTTTATAATTATTCGATAAAGCTATCATATACTTTAATATATATAAGTTATTTTATAAGTTTTTACTTTCTTTAACAACCATATAACACAAAATCTTTGTAAGAATTCTTTTCCAAAAGTTTTTTAATCCAATTATTTGTTGTATCTGTTAGTAATTATATAATTTGCTACCCATCTTTCTCTTTTATCTAAAGTACCACAGTAGTCAATCAAATTTGGTAATTTACTTTAAAATTGCTATGCTTTAATTCTCAAAACTTTGAAACTGTTATAAATTAAAATACACAATAATGAGAGAGCTTTCGCTCTCTCTTCAGGGGGTCACTTTTTTTCGTGTATTATCTCTTATAAAACGATTTAAATCATTTATTTATAAGCTTTTTTAGTTTTTTATAATTTATAAAAGTTTGTCATAATTTATATCCTTGTATAGGTAAAACCTCTTTTTTCTTTTACTATTTATTTAATAGCCAATCAACTATATTAACTTTTGTTATTCCGTCATAATCGGTTTCCATATCCATATCATAAGTTATTAAATATTTTGGATAATGGTCACCTGTTTTTCGCAATGATCTTAGTTCTCTTTCTAATACACTATCATCTCTAACAGTTAGTGCAACTTGAAAATATTTTAATCCATCTCTATTTTCAGCAACAAAATCTATTTCTAAATCATCTACTTTTCCAACATATACTTTATATCC
>CANPZX010000031.1 GCA_947589195.1 uncultured Bacilli bacterium
TATAATAAATCAATTCATACCATAATTAGTTCTTCATCAATATTAATTATTGTTACTTTAGTAGTAGCAGGTTTTGCATCAGCTATTGCTGCTAAGATATGTGAAACTATTTCTCAAGGTACATTTGCATCAGTAATATTAATTCTATTTGTATTACCTGGTGTACTTGCTGCGACAGATAAAATAATTTGTAGAAAAGGATTTTATAAAGAACATAATTAGGTATAAATTAGAAAAAAGTATGAAATAATTTAAGAGGAATTTTGTTAAATAGATTAAAATTTTTAAAAGCAAACTCTATATGAGTGAAGTTGTAAGATAAAAGTAGACACAAAAAAGGTGTGTTTACTTTTTCTTTGGTATAATAAAAAAAGGAGATGATAATAATATGCCAAGTGGAAGACCAATATACGTATGGGCATAATTTGTTTTATAGCATTAACAATAATAAGAATAATACAATTTAAAATATTAAACTATGAAAATAAACCTACATTAAATGTAGATGGATGGGAACAAGGTATAACAGCTGAAAAAATAAAAGAAGCACTTAATAATTTTCAAGTAGATCCATTATATCTAGATTATTACAAAATAACAGAAATAAATGAAGAAATAGGCAAAACATTAAAATCAAACGATATAGATTTCAATTTTCAAAAATCCAACATACAAGAAATTAAAACTTTGCGAACAATGATAAATAATATAGGTATATGATTATACAAAATAAAAATCACTATAAAGCTTTATAAATACTGGGCTAAATGGTGATTTTTTACTTCAACAGGTGCAAAATTCGGGAGGACTAATCGCGGTGATCGAAAACAATTATCCAAAAGACGGGAGTATATTAGTTCCCAAAACTCTAAGGCCATACATGGGTGGAAAAGAGCAAATTGAAAAGAAGTAAATAAATTATCTGCTTATTAAAAAAGAAGTATATATTGATGTCAACCATTTGGAATTTACATCAGTAATACTTTTTTTATTTGTTTATCGTAAATAAATTTAAATTTATAGTGACATAAGATAATAATATTGGTTTAAGAACATTGTGAAAAAGTGGCAGAAATGCCAAAAAAATACAATGACAAATTGAAAAATATTAAAAGATTTTATACAGAAATTAAAAAAAGCTTTGCCAATTCAACCAAAAAACTTTATATTTAATAAATTTTATTATTTGATATCGTTTTAGAAGGCGATACTATGTTAAAAAGAAATTACTATTTAAGTAAAATTAGAGATTTTTATTATGTAAATTCATTAATAAAAATTTTGTATGGATTAAGAAGAAGTGGTAAATCGGTAATATTGCAACAAAAATAATAACTGAAATAAAAGAAAGTAAAATTAAAGAAGATCATATAATATATATTAATTTTGAATCTCTTGATTATACTAATATAACAAATGCTCTAGAATTAAATAATTACATTAAGAGTCTAGTAAAAGATAAAGATACTTACTATATATTTTTAGATGAAGTTCAAAAAGTAAAAGAATTTGAAAAAGCTATTAATTCTTTAAGAATTACAAATCAATTTAGTATTTTTATTACAGGTTCAAATAGTAAAATGACCTTTTTAGAACTAGCTACGGATTTATCAGGACGATATGTAAGTTTTAGAATTAATCCTTTATCATTTAAAGAAGTGGTTGAATTAACTAAAACTAAACCAGAAAATTACCCTAATTTATTATTAGATATTTTTGAATGTGGGGACTTTGCCCCAAAGGTTTATGTTCGAAAATAATGATTCATTAGAAAACTATATTAGAGATGTTTATGATTCTATACTTCTCAAAGATGTTGTTGAAAGACTTGGAATAACCGACATAACTTCATTTAATAAAATACTTCAATATGTTTTAGAAACTGAAACAAGAGAGTTTTCTAGCACCAATGTATTATATTTAGCCAAAAGTGGTAATAAAGTTGCTAACGAAACCTTATATAAATATTTATATGCCCTTTGTTCAACATTTATTATTAATCGAGTTTATCGTTATGATGTAAATGGAAAAGTCGTTTTGAAATCTTTAAATGAATTTTATGCTACAGATTTGGGTGTCAAAAAAATTAAAACTAACAGTAAAGAAATTAATTATTCTCAAGCTTTTGAAAACTTAATATATAACGAATTAATAAATAAAGGGTATGATGTTTACATTGGAAAAACTAAAGAAGGGAAAATAGACTTTATAGCTAGTAAAAATAAAAGTGTTAAATATATTCAAGCTTGTTATGATTTAACAAATGAAATAACTAGAAATAGAGAGTTTAAAGCCTTTGATAATATTAGTGATAATTATCCAAAATATGTAATTTCAACTAATAAGGAAGATTATTCGCAAAATGGCCTAAAACATCTTAATATTTTTGACTTTCTAATGGATGATCAATTTTAAAATTTAACCGAAAGTAATTTCGGTTTTTAATAATACATGTTATAATAATTAAAAGAATAGAAACTGTTGTTAGGAAGGTAATAAAATGAAGAGCATTTTAAAAAATAGATTATTGTGGTTAATTCTTTCTTTCTTTTTTAGTATAACTAATGTAAAAGCTAATTCGATTGATAATATTTCGATGGATGTTTATATTGATAATGAAGGAAATGCCTTTATTACGGAAGTATGGCAGAGTAATTTAACGGAAGGAACAGAAGGATATCGGACCTTTACTAATTTGGGAAATTCTAAAATAACTAATTTTATAGTTAGTGATGATTCGGGAAGAGTTTATGATAGTTTAACTAATTGGAATCCTCAGGATAATTTTAATAATAAAGCTTATAAAAATGGTTTACATTCTATCATTAATGGCGTTGAATTATGTTGGGGTATATCTAATTATGGAAATAGAGTTTATACTTTAAAATATAATATAAATAACTTTATAGAGCAATATACGGATACGCAAGGAATATATTTTAATTTTTTAAATTTAGATCAAAAAGTTGGTTCAGCTAAAATTAAAATTCATTCAGATAAAGCTTTTTCTCTTGATAATGCTAAAATTTGGGTTTTTGGGTATGAGGGGACAATTAATTTTGTAGATGGCAGTATAGTTTTAGAATCGAAAGAAATGATAGCACCGGATCAATATATGGTTGGATTAATTAGATTTGAAAATAATATATTTAATACTTCCAATAAAGTAAATAAATCATTTGATGATGTATATGATGAAGCTTTTGAAAAGAAAGGTAAAACCCTTACTAACTTCCAAATCTTTTTAATAGTAATTATAGTTACTCCGTTACTAATAATATGTAATCCATTTATTTGGATAATTATTTTATTAATTCGGGGTAGAAACGGATATATTTCTGAACAATTAGATTTTGGAATAGAGGGTAAGATACTGCCTAATGATAAAGATATTAATTATTATCGGGAAATACCATGTAATAAAGATTTAGAAAGAGCTTATTTTGTCTGTTTACAATATAATGTTATTGATGAATATACTTTAAATAAAGGAATTATTGGAGCTATACTTTTAAAATGGATAAGAAATGGTTATATAACTGTATCTCCTACTAAAAAGGGGTTATTTAATCTTAAAGATAATGATTATGCCATTGATTTTACCAAGATGACTCAGGCTGATAATGAAATTGAAAATTCATTATTTAGAATGTTAGTTTTGGCATCAGGTGCTAATAAAATATTAGAAGCTAAAGAATTCTTAAAATGGAGTAAAAAGAATTACGCTCAATTTAAGTCTTGGTTTTCGGATATTTGTATAAAAGAACAAAAATATTTAGAACAACAAGGTTTAATTACTAGTAAAATCCAAGAAGGAAAAAATAAACAAAAAACTTTAATAAAATATGTGAATCCAAAATTAAAAGAAGAAGCCATTCAAATGAAAGGGTTAAAAAAATTTTTATTAGATTTTAGTATTATGCCTGAAAGAGAATATATCGAAGTTCATCTTTGGGAAGATTACTTAATTTTTGCTCAATTATTAGGGATTGCTTCGAAAGTAGAAGAACAATTTAGTAAATTATATCCTAACTTTAAACAAGAAACTTTAGTTAATTCAGAAATAGATATAATGGTGGTTAATAGATTAGCTAGTGATTGTTATGATGGCATCTTAGCTGGAGAAGTTAAAAGTAGTAAAACTCATGATTATAGTGGTAATGATTGTTCTTCCGGTGGTGGCGGTAGTAGTTATTCAAGTGGGGGTAGTAGTGCCGGAGGTTCATCTCATGGAGGATTTAGATAGAGGGAGAAAAAATGTTAGAAAAAAAACAAAAATATTTAAATATGTTAGATAAAATTTTAGCAATGCCTAATAGTAATTTAAAACTTAAAATGTTTTTTAAAGTTTATAATTCTTATTGTCAATATTGTTATAAAGAAGGACTATCTATTTATGATGATAAATTATTTAAAGATGCTGCAACATTATATATAATAGAGAGTAATCCTATAGAATATATTATTGATGAAGTAAAAAAGGAAGAAGCTTTACTTCATTTAGAAAAAGTTTTAATTAATAGAAAAAATGGCATTTTAGATGGTATAAGTTTAGAAGAAGCTAATTTAATATTAAATTCAGATATTCAAAATGCTCGGGTTGGTTTAGCTAAGAAAAGTGTAGACTTTTTTAACAATTCTTTAGGAGGATGTTGTGGTCTATCACAAGCTGCGACGGTTATGCCTCTTTTAGAATTAGGTATCAAAACTACCATTAATAACGTTGGTTTATTACCAGATGGTTTATATAGGCATGCTTTTGCTACCTGTATACTTCCAATTAAAGATGGCCAAAAAGTAGAAGAAAAGCAATTCCTTTTAGATGCTACATATCGGCAATTTTTCTTAGCAATTGATTGTAATAAGGGAAATTTCTATGATGGAGATTATCGATTTAAAGATAAAACTAATCCTCATGCAGGATACTATGTTTGTAAAACTAAAGAAGGAATATTATTTGCCAAAGAATTATTAACTAAAGGATATATTGAATTAACCTTAGATAATGCTAAGATATATGGCGATGGATTTGCAATGGAAAAAATCAATTTAAGTACACCTATAACAGAGCAAAAGAAAATAAGTAGTCATACTGGTAAAGAATATATTGAAGCTATCAATAATAAAGATTGCCAAGTAGATTTAGATTATACCGCGGAAGAATTAAGAGATGATGGTTATAATACTAGTTTATATAATCATATCGGACAAATTTATATAGATGATAATAAAATAAATAGAGGAAAATAAATTCTTTAAACTATTTGACTTTAAGGGCATTTTAGTTTATATTTATTATGAATAGTAGGTGGTAGAGTTGAGATTGAATAACAAAGGACAGGCATTAGTTGAATATGTGTTAATTGTCGCTATTATTAGTGTCATAACAATCGCAGTCGTTAACTATTTTGGGGGTTATTTAAAAGATTCAATTACGAAAACTTCTTGTTCTTTAGTCGATAAAGTTTATCAAGAAGGAGAAAAGCCAGGAGAGGCAACCTGTGTAGATAAAACTTTAGATTAAGAGGTGAAGATATGGGGAATAAAAAGGGACAAGCTTTGATGGAATTTGTTATTATCTTACCCATATTTGTATTTATGATCTTAGCGGTTATAGATTTAGGAAAGATTTTATATTTTGGTAATATTTTAGAAAGCAAAATGGATGATGTAATTACGATGTATGAAAGTAAAAAAACATTCGAAGAAATAGAACAGAATATAAAATTAGATGATAACGATATCTTATTTGAAGCAACTAATGAAAATAATACCTATGTTGAATTAAAACTGGAAAAAGAAATGCCTATAATTACACCGGGGTTAAATTTTATTTTAGGTAATCCTTATTTAGTAATTGCTAAAAGGAAGATTAATTATGAATAATAAAGGTCAAACATTACTCGCCTTTGTACTTTTACTACCCGTATTCATTATCTTTTTAGCTTTTGTAGTTGATACTGGTTATTTTTTAAAAGAAAATACGAAATTAAATAATTTAACCAAGACCATCTTAAAAGAAACCTATGATGATTTTAGGGAAGATAAAATAAAAGAGTTATATAAAATAAATAATATTGAACCAACTTATTTAAAGATAACTAATTATGAAATCGAAGTAAAAACCGAGGTAGATAGTATTTTTGGCAGTATTATTGGGTTAAAAAGTTATGAAATACAAACCAAAATGCAAATAACTAAAGATAATAATGAATTTATTATTACAAAAGAATAGAGGGAAAATATGGCAAGAAATAAAGGAAAAACATTATGTATATTTTCAGCTAAAGGGGGAGTAGGAAAAACTATTACTACTTTAAATTTAGCGGGTGTTTTTAGTATTTTAGAAAAAAAAGTCTTAATTATTGATTTAGATTTATCAAGTGGAGGTATAAGTGTTGCCTTAAATAAAGAAGCCGAGAAAACAATCTATAACTTTGTTGATGACTATAATAACAATCGTTATCAAGATTTTAAAAGTTATACCACCACCTATAATGACTACATCGATTTTATTCCTTGTCCGAAAGATCCTAGACAAGCTAATAAAATTGAATCAAAGTATATCGATATTTTAATAGAAAAAGCTTCTTATAACTATGATATTGTTTTAATAGATACTAATCATGTCTTAAATGAATTAAATATTGTAGCTTTAGATAAAGTAAGTAATATTTTATTTATAATGACTAATGATCCTTTAGATATTAAAAATATGAAATCATTAATAAGTATTTTTAGAGATGCTAATATCCTAAAATATAAAATATTATTAAATAATAGTCAAAATCCTTATAAAACCTATTTTTCTTTATTTGATATAAAAAATGTTATTAAAGAAAATATTGATTATACTTTAAGTTCGAGTTTTTATCTTAAAAATATTGATAGTTATATTATGAATGGCGAAATAATTACTTTACAAAAAAGAATGCCTAGTGTATTTTCGAAAGAATATAAAACATTTATGACTATAGCCCTTGATTTAATCGGGGAAGAAGAAAAGGAGCATAAAGATGAATAAACCTAATTTATTAGATGCTTTTAATATTGAACGTAAAGTAAGTGATAATAAGATTATTACTGATTATGAAATATTTCCCGATAAGAAATTATTAGATGATTTAAGAACGAGAATTGTCGAGAACTTAATTGATAAAGAAATGCCTGAGGATAAATTATTAAATGAATTTATTAATGATGAGATTGATGCCACGATTGAAGGGTTTGATTTATCTAACTTAGAGCGAAGTCATTTATTTAATTTAATTGATAATGAAATAAATGGATATGGACCCATTACCGAGTTATTAGAAGATAAAAATATTACGGAAATAATGGTTAATGCCCCGAATGAAATATATATTGAAATTGATGGGCAATTAATTAAAGATGAAAGTATTAGTTTTATTAATGATGAACATATTATTAGAACAATTCAAAGATTAATTGAACCCTTAGGTAGAACCATTGATGCCACTAATCCAATGGTGGATGCTAGACTTCTTAATGGTTCTAGAATCAACGCAATTATTCCGCCTTTATCAACTAAAGGACCAGTTATAACGATTCGGAAATTTAAAGAATCAATGACTAATATTGAAGATTTGTTAAGAGTAGGAAGTTTAACGACGTCGATGGCAAGATTTTTAGAGGCAGCCGTTAAGGGCAAGTTAAACATTATTGTCTGTGGTGGTACTGGTAGTGGTAAAACAACCCTTTTAAATATATTAAGTAGTTTTATCTCTTCTCATGAAAGAATTATTACGATAGAAGATGCCGCGGAATTACGCCTTAATCAAGAGCATGTCATATCTTTGGAAACGAGACTTACTAATTATGAAAGTGATAATGAAGTGACAATCAGAGATTTAGTAAGAAATTCCCTTCGGATGCGACCTGATCGCATAATCGTTGGTGAAGTTCGGGGTAAAGAAGCCTTCGATATGTTGCAAGCCATGAATACGGGGCATGATGGATCACTCACTACCTTACATGCGAATGGACCAGCAGATGCTTTAAACAGATTAGAAACAATGGTTTTACTAAGTGGACTAGAAATTCCCATTAAAGCCATTCGAGAATATATCGTTAATGCAATCGATTTAGTTGTAAATATCGAAAGAATGAATGATGGCAAAAGAAAAATAACTTCCATTAGTGAATTAGAAGGTTTTGATGAAGATCAAATAAAATTAAAACAAATTTTTGGTTTCAAACAAAATGGTTTAACCGAAAATGGGGAAGTAGATGGGGAATTTACCTTCTCTAAAGCTACACCAATGTGCTATAAAAAGATAATATCTAGAGGAGTTGCGGAGATAACTGATTTATTTCCGTTAAAAAAATAAAAAGAAAGAAGGAGTTTAAATGGAAAACGTTATTGGTAGTGTTTTAGCTACCCAAGTAATAATTATTGTTTTATTAATAATTATTATCTTCTATTTAATACGACAAAGTCATGTTTTAAAATTAGAAAAACGATTTGAGGCGTTTTCCTTAAGAGCTACAGTTGATAAAGAACGTTCTTTCTTTGATATATTTGTCAGTTTTATTTGGCAATTAGTTCATAAATTAGGTAATATTTTAAATAAATCAGTAGTATTAAAAAAATATGGGACAAAATATGAAAAATATATAACTTTTGAAGAAAAAGAATTTAAAAGCGGTATTGATTATATTGCTTTAAAACTTATGATTGGGTTTATTTTAGTAATTTTAAATATTATTACGGTAATGTTTCAATATATTAAAGTAAGTCCGATTAGTTATTTAATTACTTTCTTAATTGGTTTTTATAGTATTGATATTTTCTTAAATTTAGAATTTCGGAAGAAAAGAAAACGAATTGAAGAAGATTTATTAAAAGCTATTATTATTATGAATAATAGTTTTAAATCCGGAAGAAATATTATGCAAGCTATTGAAACGGTTAAAACTGAATTAGATGGTCCTATTGCCGATGAATTTAAAAAAATATATTTAGATATTACTTATGGCTTAAGTTTAGATGTTGTTTTTAATCGTTTCTATGAACGAGTTAAATTAGATGATGCTAAATATATTGCTTCTAGTTTAACTTTACTTAATAAAACGGGTGGTAATATTGTCCGGGTATTTTCGACGATTGAAAAATCTTTCTATAATAAACGAAAATTAAAAAATGAACTTAATAGTTTGACCTCGGCTTCCATCTTTGTTTTCCGAATCTTAGTTTGTTTACCTTTTATCTTTGCTTTAGTTATCTATGTATTAAATCCTAGTTATTTTAGCCCGTTATTTACAACACATCTGGGGTGGTTTTTCTTAAGTTTAATTATTATAATTTTTATTCTTTACATTATTGTAATTAAGAAAGTCCTAGAGGTGAAAATATAATGTCCGAGAAACATCATTTAATATATAAAATATATCGGGAAAAAACGATTAAAAGAGTTGATCATAAAATAAAATTATTAGGGGTAAATTGTAAATATAATGTCATTGATTTATTAAATTATCGTTTACTTACAAGTTTAGCAATCTTTGCTTTAATTATTGTTTTTTCGAAACACGGCTATTTTTTAGCTCCATTAATTACACTTCTTTTCTATTTAGGTAGTGAATACATAGTTTTAGATTTAGCAATTAAAAAAAGAGCTAAGAAATTAGAAGATGAAGCCGTATTCTTTTTCGAAGTTTTAAATTTAAGCTTAGAATCAGGAAGAAATATTAAAGCGGCTTTAGATATGACTACTACTAATATTAATAGTGAGTTATCTTTAGAATTTAAAAAAACTCTTTCGGAAATTAAGTTAGGTAAAAGTTTAACCGAAAGTTTAAATAGTATGAAAGAAAGAATTCCTTCGGATGCTATTAATAATATTATTTTAAGTTTAAGTCAATCGAGTATTTTTGGAAATAGTATCACCGATACTTTAAATAATCAATTAGATTTCTTAAGAGAAAAGAAACTTCTAGATGTTAAAGCGGAAATTACGAAATTACCAACCAAGATTAGTGTTATATCCGTTATCTTTTTTATCCCTTTAATTCTTTTATTAATATTAGCTCCTGTGTTAATTGAATTTTTAAGTTAATAGGAGATCAAAAAGATAAGAAAACATATATGGAGAAATGAGAGAATTAGCTAAATTAATTCTTTTTATTTTACAAAAATTTAAAAGTTATTACGGTCAATCGTAATAACTCTACAAAAATATCAAAATAATATATAATGGAAATGAGGTGTTTTATATGCTTTTAAGAGAAGATTATTTAGGAAAAATAAGAGGATTTTATGATTCAGATTTAATTAAAATATTGGTATGAATAAGAAGATGTAGTAAATCAGTTATCTTAAATCAAATAATTGAAGAACTAAAAGAAAAAAGAAAAATTGATGATGAACATATAATATTTATTAATTTGGAATTTATTGAATTTGAAGAATTATTAGATTATAAAAAATTAAATAAATATATGAAAGATAAAATTCAAGATACTAAAAAATATTATATATTTTTAGATGAAGTTCAAAATGTTGATGGTTCAATAGATCATCCTTATGTATTAAAATAATAAATTAAATTTAGGAGTATATACTCCTTTTTTTCATGTTCTTGACAATAGATTGATAAAATTTTATAATACTACCGACTAATTAAGGGGGATTATTGATGACAGAAACAATAAATTTTCAAGATATTTTAAATTATCTTCAATCTTTAACAATTAATAATCTTGAATTATTTTTTAACTATTTAGAAAAACACCAATATAATTTAAATCCTGATGAAATGTTAATATTAGTAGAAACATCACCATTAAAAGAATATTTAAAAAATCCTAATAAAAAAATAAATAATAAATATTATCAAAATTTAGTTAAAGTTTTTAATAAAATAAAAGATGATAAATCTATTGTAAATTATAATGAATCATTAAAGGATAATGCTTCTTTTATTGATTTAGATCATGAAATATTAACCTTTAATGAAGAACAAGAATTATTAAAGAAAATAAAAGAGGGAGATAAAGAAGCTTTTGATTTATTAATAAAACATAATGAACGTTTAGTATTTAGTATTGTTAATCATTATCTTAATCGAGCTTTTTTATTAACTAGTGAAGATTTATTTATTGAAGGTAATATTGGATTAATCAAAGCTATTCAAAGATTTGATTTAAATAAAAAAGTTAAGTTTTCGACTTATGCTACATGGTGGATAGAGCAATCTATTACTAGAGCTATTTTAGAGTTAGATAGAACTATTCGTAATCCTATTTATCTAGGTAGTTCAATTAATAAAGTAATTTGGTGGAAAGAAAAATTAATGATGGAAAATCATAAAGAAGCTACTCCCGAAGAAATTGCTCATGCAAGTGGTATAGCTTTAGCGCGAGTTAAAAATGCTCTAAATAATTGTAGTCGTCCTTATTCATTAGATTATTTAATTGATGAAGAAAAGAAAACAGAAATGATTGATTTATTACCAACTAGTGAAAATTTAGAAGAAGATATTATTTTAAATGAAGATTGCAAGCAATTAATGATTTTAGTTAAAGAAATATTAAGTGCTGAAGAATACCAAGTATTTATTATGCGGGTAGGACTTGAAGGCTATGAACCCCTTAAATTAGAAGACGTTAGTTTAAAATTAGGAGTATCCAAAGAAAGAATAAGACAAATAGAAACTAAAGCTTTACAAAAAATACGAACTAATAAATTAATTAATAATTATAAATATTCAAGTAAGATAGATAAGAATAATCCTTTAGAAATAAATAAAATAACGAAGAAAAAGAAATCACAATTATTTGACTTAAAAAAAGTTTATCCTACTTTAAAAAAAGCAACTTTCTTTAATTTATTAAAAATATTACCTTTGGAAAATCAACAATTATATTGTAGTTATTATGGAATAGATATAAATAAGCAAATTTTTTATAATACATATGAATATCCCCTTAATAATACTATTATTTTAATTAATAATTATTTAGATTTAATGGTCACTTTATATGAAAAAAGTAAATATCAAGAAGAACAAACTAAATTAGAAGATATTAAAAGTAAAATGCAAACTTACTTTTTACCTTTTAAATATCCTACATTTGCTTATAAATATTTAAAAGAAGCGATTACAAGATTAAATAGTGATTACCAACAAATTATTTTCCAAGAATTTGGGGATAATTTATTAGCCATGAAACAAAGCAAAAAAGATCTAAAAAATATTTATATAGTTATTAATAAAGAATTAAATGGTTCATATATGGTAACTAAAATAAATAAAGATAATTTTTATAAATTAGTAAATTGTTATGATAATTTAAGAATAAAAGATAGTTTAGAGTTAATTTCCTTAGAAGCTAAAGAAGTTATATATCAAGTACATGGGTTTAATTTCTTAGAAATTAATGATTTTCCCAATCAAGGAAAATACGAAAGAGCAATAAAAGAATTAAAGAATAAAATAAGTGAATTAGAAACTTATAAGATAATTCAAGATATGCCAAATATTTCCTTTATTGAACTTAATTTAATTACTAAATATATGTTAAATGAAGCAGAACAAAGTTTGTTATATACTAAGTATGGTTGTAAATTAAATAGTAAAAATGAATTTACTTTATTAACGGATGGCAAAGAGTTTTTAAATAAAATTAAAAATAAAATAAATATATTTATGACTCATGATTTAGAAAAAATAATTACTTTAAATTTTAATCAAGATTATGAATTAATTAAAAATAATTTAGATAAAGAAATATTATTAAAATTAAGTAATAATAAAGAATTAGAAGAATATTATAAAACACTTAGGGAAGTTAAAAATATTTCCCAAAAATATTTAAATAAGAATCAACAAAGTTTCTTAAAATTAATCGGGGTTCCTGATATTTTAACAGCTAGAGAATTAATCGCGGAATTAACATTATCTGAAGCTAATATTATTTATAAAAAACATGGTTATAATTTTACCGAAGATAATGAATTAAAAGTTACTAATATCTATGATAAAACAATAGCTACTTTAAAAAATACCGCTAAATACCGGGGAATTAAAAGAATTTTTAACGAAGAAAATCTTGAACAAATTAAAATTATTGTTAAATTATGTTTAAGTAGTGAAGAACAAAATTTAATTTATCAAGTCTTTGGCGAGAATTTAGAACAAAAAAATAATATACCTCAAGATCCTTTAATTTTAAAAAAATATAAAAGATTAATGGTTAAGATTAAAAATTATTATTATTTTAATTTAAATAATATGGTAGTACCAACTTATATCTTAAAAGTACCTGATAAATTAAGTAAGTTAGGTTTAGAATATCAAGAATTAATTGAAAAAATGTTTACTTTTAATCCGATAAGAATAAAAATGGTTACTGAATTAAATTTAGATAAAGAAGAAATGATTAAGTATTATGAAATAATTAGTTATATAACTAAAGATAGTAAAGTAGTAAAAAATAGTAATTATTATTCAATTAAAGAAGTTTTACAAATGGATATTGATTTAAAAACTATTAGAAAAGTTATTAATTATTTATATGAACCTTATAAGAATATTATTTTAAATGTTCATGGCGAAGAATTAGATGGGAAAAAGTATAATTATAAAAATGTTTTTGATTATACGACGGCGATTAATTATTTAAAAGAAATGGATTTTGTAAATTTAGAACGAAATATTGCTATTTGTAATACTCTTAATTTTTATGATTTACCTAAATTAAAAGCTTTAATTAGAATTATGCCTTTAGATATTCAAAAAGATTTATATCAAAAATATGGGTTAGATTTAACCAAGAATAATCAAGAGGTTAAACCATCTCAAGTATCTTATTTATTAAAAGAGTTAAAACAAAATTTACAATATTTTCAAGAATTTAAAATTAAAGAAGAAGGCTTACTTAATTATTATGAAAAATTATATCAATATTTAGTACCTAAAGAAGTTTTAAAAGAATTATTACTAAAACCAGATATAAATATTGAAAAAGAAATAATAATGTATTTATATAAGTTATATAAACAAAATAAAGATGATAAAATTATTAAAGTATTAATTAATATCTATTTTGTTATTTTTAAATATATTTATCCTGATTATAAAGAGGGAACAATCTGTCAAGAAATAAAAGAATCTTTTCTAAATTTAGAGATTATTGATATAATTTATACAGAACAATGTTTAATTGTTGGTAGTCAAATATCAGATTTAAAAGTTAAATATGATAATGAAAAAAGTATAGGACGAAAAAATTGAAAAATTCGTTCTATAAAAAAGTATAGAACGAAAAAAGCGAAAAATTCGTTCTATAAAATATTTAATAATTACTAAAAAGAGAGTTTAGTTAAAGTGAGGTTAAATAAATGATTACATTTGAAGAAGTAAGAAGACAATACATACGTTTTTTTATTGATGATCAGGATTTATTAGCCATTTATTTAAGAGTTAATGATAGTCAAGAACTTGATAAACAAGTTAAAGAATATGCTCATGATCATTTTAAAATTAAAAATATTATTAGTTATTTAAACTTTTTACAAATTGATATAACTTTAAGTTCAAAACAAATTAAAATTAAATTAAATAGTTTATGGTATTTACTAGATGAAATTAATTATAATTTAACTAATAATGATTGTTTAATATTAAATGAATATCCATTATTTAAAAGATTATTTACGTTATTATTTAGACAAAAAGAAATAACTAAGAGTGAGTTATACCAAAAACTAGATTATAATAAATATTTAATTTTATTAGCTAATACTTATCTTAATTTAGAAAATATTAAAGTTATGGATAATCATGAAGTAATTGAAAATAAAAGTAATAGTGATTATTTAACAAGAATTCAAGAACAAGAGTTATTTAAGAAAATTGAAAATAATAACCAAGAGGCTAAAAATATGGTTATTTTACAAAATCAAAAGTTAGTACGAAGTATTGCTAAAAGTTTTTTAAAAAAATATCCAGATTTAGAGTTAGATGATTTAATTCAAGATGGTAATTTAGGCTTATTTAAGGCTATTGAAGATTATGATTATCGCAAAGGCTTTAAGTTTTCTACTTATGCTTATTGGTGGATTAGACAAGCTATTGAACAAGGAAGTTTACTTACTTATAAAAATATTTATATAAGTAAAGAAAGAAAAAGAGAATTAAGAAGACTAAGAAATAGTTTTGAAGAATTAAGAAGGAAGTTAAATAGAGAACCTACAAGAAAAGAACTAGCGGATTATATAAATTTTACGTTAGAAAGGATCGATGAAGATTTAATTTTAATGTATAATGAAGAATCTTTAGATAATTCTGTTAAAATAAGAAATGAAATATATAGTTTACATGAAACTATTCCTAGTGAAATTAACATTGAAGAAGAATATGTCTTGCAAGATGATTTAAATTATTGGTTTAGAAAAGCTAAGAAGGTTTTAACGGATCAAGAGTTATATGTTTTAATGAGTTTTTTTGGAGCTTATTCTTATCCGCATAAAGATTTAATTATTCTTAGTAAAGAATTAAATATGACAAAACAAGCTGTTCATCAAATTAAAAATAAAGCTCTTTTAAAATTACAAAGAGACTTAAGTTAATATAGAAAAAGAATATAAAAATGATTTAAAATTTAAGTTTTGCTTTAGAAATAACTAAAAATAAAGAAGGTTTAAAATATTAATAGTGCTTAATATTAGGCCTTTTATTTGGTGAAATGAAAAATTAAATGGAACACTATTGAAATAAAAGATAAACCTAGTGTTTTTGCAGGAATAAATGCAACA
>CANPZX010000032.1 GCA_947589195.1 uncultured Bacilli bacterium
GGATAGAAAAGTAAAGATGCTAGCGGCCCAAAGTAAAGAGGAATTAGAAAGTTTAGTTACAGATGAAAGTGACAAAGAAATATTAAAAGAATTGGAGGAATTAAAAATGAATGAAGAGTTTATGGGCTTATATTATGATGCGAAGAAAGTAAATCAAAAGATCGAGAACTCTATAAGATTAGAGGGCGAGAAATATGGCTTAAGAAAAGGAATGAAAGCTGGTATTAAACAAGGTATTGAGTATAATTTACGCCAAAACATCAAGAATATGTATAAGTATGGTTTGCCTGTTAGCTTAATAGCCAAATGTACTAATATAACTACAGATGAAGTAAAAGAAATATTAAAAATAAATAACTAGTAACTTAGTTTCATTTTTTAAACATTGAAAAAATTTTTAAGTTATCTTATACTATAGATAACAATAGAAAAGAGGATAACAATGAAACTAGAAAGATTTAAAAAAAATAAAAAGATAATAAATGTTCTGGGGGGGGGGTATTATAGTTTATAGAACATATGCCTTATACCAAGAAGACAAAGAATATAACGTAATCAAAGGAATAGTTCCAGATTTTGGTTATGATGTAAAATTAACTATTAAAGTCGATGGTGCGAAAGCAAATAATGTTCCGACTAGAGGCTTGTATAAAACCAGTGTTGTATGTAATAATGAAGCCACTGGTGTATGGGACTATAATGCTTGGAATTTAAAATTAGACAATTTAAAGAAAGATACTAAATGTAATATGACTTTTACTTCTAATTTAAGTGAAGAAGAATATCAAGAATATTTAGAAGCAGGAATAGCCTTAAGAAGAAATACCTATAGAGGAAAAGATATAACATATTTATATGATAATCAAGAATTATATGATCAAATAGGAAAATGTACGTTTGATGATATCTATGTAGGTGATTATTTTACAACAAATGAAAATAACAAAAATGTAACATGGTTAATCGCAGATATTAATAATTACTTACATTCTGGAGATAAAGATGTAACAAGTGAAAGTTATCCTAAGCAAACTGGTGGAGGCTTAATGGCATGCCATGCCACCATAATTCCTTCTGTACCTTTGTATAATGCTCAAATGAATACAACTAATACCACAGGAGTAGTAGAGGATGTAGCAGAAGGAAAGCTAGGCCATGGGAAAGGAGCCTATGTGGGAAGTTATATGCGAAATATAACATTGCCACAAGTATTAAATGAGTATATTAAACCAGCTTTTGATGGACATGTATTAAAAACCCGTAATTTGCTTGCTGATCAAATGGACCTAGATCGTTCGAATCAGTTTGGAACGACTATTGGTGCTTCGTCTGGTTGGGGATGGTATGATAGTGAACTAGATTTAATGAGTGAAGTAAATGTGTATGGTTCAACAGTATGGAGTTCATCTGGTTATGATATCGGTATCGATAATCGAGAGTATGCTATATTTAAGCTTAAACCTGAATTTATTAATAGTTATGGTAATCAACGCTTTGAATATTGGCTAAAAGCGGTTACCAGTTATTCCGCTTTTGCTATTATCTATAAGTATGGCGATGCTAACGACAGTGGTGCTGTGAATGCCTCGCTTGGCATTCGTCCTCGTTTCCTAATTGATTAAATAATAAAACCACATCTTTTTTAGACGTGGTTATTATTAACTTCGGTAGTTACTCCTGAACCAATATTTGGATTAATAGAGGAATAAATAAAATCAGTTAAATAGCATAAACATAAAACAATACAAATAATAATTTTTAATTTAGGTTTTATTTTGGTATAAAGATTGTCTAATAAAGGGGCAATAAAGTAAATAAAGGCAATTCCACCAATTCCAAAAGCAATTAATCCTTCCAAACAAATTCTTCCTTGTAAATTTAAAAAATAGCCATCATAATCCCACCATCTAGCCTGTTTAAAAGTTTCTAAATACCAACCGGTAAAATATTCAATTAATCCACATATAACCATCGAAAGAATAAAAGTTAAAAAAGGTTTATCGCGGTATTTTTTTAAAATAACTAAAAGTGAAACTAAGCCCCAACCATAAATAGGAAGCCATGGTCCATGCATTGTTCCTCTTTTAACAATTGACCCATATTGAAATAAATGAAATCCTGATTCCCATAAACAACCAATAATCGAAGCACTAAAAAATAATAAAATCAAACTTGTTAAAGAGTATTTCTTCTTATAATTAGTAGTTAACCATTTTCTGGAAGTAGCTTCTTTTAAACTAAACTTATCTTGAGGATATTTAGGACTGGGAATAGTTAAATAATCATCATTTAAAAGTTTATAATTTAATTCTTTATTATTTTGATATTCTTTTTTTAATTCTAAATAAAAATTAGCCATACAACTTTGTTTATAACTATTTAAAAAGAAAATATATAAAAGATGAAAAGTAAATAAATCTAAAATAAACCAACCTAATAAAGATAAATCGAATTTAAATAATGCTAATTTTTTACCATTCATCATATTTTCTGATAAACTCATAGCTTCTTTTGGCTTTATATCCGGATTCTCTGCTAAAATAAAAGGAATCATCGCATAAGCATAATGTTTAATAAACCAACCAATAATTGTAAATGCATATAAAAGTTCATATAAAGATTTCCGAAATATTCCCAAACTTACATTTCTAGTTCTTTTAACTTTATAAGGTAAAAGAGTCCTGTTAAAAGTAGTTTTAGGATGATTGATATTTTCTAAGAAAAAACGTTTTTCCCCAACAACAAAGACATTATGAATAAAAAACCACATAATAAAGCTTAAAAAAGCCCCACTTAAAATAAGACTACCTTCAACTAAATGATTATGAAATAAAAATTGATTTAACGAATTTAAAAAGCCAAATACAAAACTTTTAGAAGCGGTTATATTATTAAATAAAGTCGCTAAAAAACCTCGGGTAGGTTTATAATTATTAAAAGGTAAATCAATATTAATAGTTTTTTCAATAAATTCTGTAGTTATATTATAATTTAAAGAAAGATTTAAAGAAGATTGAAAATAATTGATAGCTTTTTCTGAAATAGGGGTAAAATTAATATTCCCAATTAATATCGCTACAAAGAAAGAAACAACAATACATTGTAAGTAATTCTTTTTAAAATTTTTTTTAGCCTTTTTTTTAATTTCATTCCAATTCATAATAAACCTCTTTAATTAGCTAAATATTACCATATAGTTTCTATTTTTTCAAATTAAGTATTAAAAAAGATAGAAAACTTGGTTATTTTAAAGTTATTCTATCTTTTTCTTTAATTATATTTAGTTCATAAAATTTTAAAAATGCTAAATATAAATAATAAGTATCTAAACTTCCAATTATTTCTTTGGCCCCATGCATCGCCAGTTGTCCTAAACCAATATCAATGGAGTCAATACTTACATGTCTAAGACTTATTCCGGATAAAGTACTTCCACTAGTTAAATCATTTTTTGTAACAAAATCTTGATAGGGTACTTTAGCTTTTTCACATATTCCTTTGAAAATCGAAGAAGAAATACTATCAGTTGTCGATTGTTCATCTTTTGAAATAACTATTCCTTTATTTAATAAAGCTTCATTATTAACATCACTATTTGCCGGATGATTAGGGTGGGTAGCATGTGTATTATCGGCACTTAATATTGTCGAATTACTTATTAAAATTTGGATATCTTTCTCTATAATATCAGCTATTCTTCTTAAAATATCCATCATAAATGATGAATCAGCTCCTTCTTTAGTTAAAGAACCAATCTCTTCACTATTAAAAGCACAAAATAAATTAATATTATTATTGGTTTTACTCTCTACAAAAGCTTTTAAAGCACTAAAAGTACATGTTAAATCATCAATTCGAGGCGAAATAATAAATTCATTTTCTAAACCAAAATATTTAGGTTCAGTTGTATTATATAAAAATAAATCATAATCTCCAATTTCTTCATTATTTTTAAGTTTTAAATTTTCTTTTATTAAATCTTTTAAAGGATCTTTAGTATCTTTTAATGAAATAATTGGTAACATATCTATTTGATTATTTAAATAAAGATTAGTATTAGCCTTATCATTTTGATGAATTGCCACACTAGGAATACATAAAAGAGGTTTTTGAAAATCTACTATTTCTTTATAATATGTATTATTATTTTTAATAATAATTCTTCCCGCAATAGATAATGGTTCATCTAACCACGCATAATTTAAAAGTCCTCCATATGGTCGAACATTTACTTTTAAATAATTTTTTTCATAAATAGTATTTTTAGGTTTAATCATAAAAGCGGGAGTATCAATATGCGTACAAGTAATATTAAAACTATCATTATTTCCTAAAGTAAAAGCAATAATCGAAGCATCATTCCGAATTACAAAATATTTATTTTCTTCTAATTTATCCCATTTTTCATTTTCTTGTAATTCTTTAAAATCATTCTTTAATAATATTTCTTTAATGGTATTAATCCCTGTGAAAGCACAAGTAGCCTTTTTTATAAAACTAAATAATTCTTCATTAAACTTTTGATATTTCATTTTTTTCACCTAATATTAGTATGTACTTTTAGATTGTTTTTAAACTATATAAAAAACTTTCAAATATTTTGACACTTTTTGACACTTAAGACTTGCTAAATAATTAAAAATAAATATAATAATTATTACCAATTCACCAAAAGGCGAATTGGTGCTAGTATCACACTAGTCAACCCCTTTTTATTCTTTTTAAATGTCATCCTTAAGGATGACATCTTTTGTTATTCAAAACTTAATTTACAATTTTTTAGATTATGTGATATAATACTAACGAAAATTGTTCTAGTAGCTCAGTTGGATAGAGTGTTGGCCTCCGAAGCCAAAGGTCATGAGTTCGAATCTCATCTAGAACACCATATTGTTAAAAACATTTTGTTTTATATAAAAAATATCTATATTTAGTTTATAGATATTTTTAGTTTTATAATAAAATTATTTAATATATTTAAATTTATAAAGGTAGTTTTCATCTAAAATATTTTTACTTGCAACTAAAATATTTTTCCAATACTCATTTTTAATAAAATTACTAATAACAACTTTATCTTTAATTCTTGAACTATGAATAAATAAATTATTTCCTAGATATATTCCACAATGTCCAGGATATTTATTATTTTCTTTCGGAATTTTATCTTCTAATGATTGACGATGAAAGAAAACAATATCACCATAATTAATTAAATTTAAATCTTTATTTAAATCATTTTCTTTAAATAAAGTTAATTTTCCATAATTATTTGTCATTATTTTAGTTGTTGTTGATTTTCCATACCCATTTTTATATAAATTAATATATAAAATTTCATGATATATAAACCATACTAATCCTGCACAATCAAATGTATCGGGGCCATTACTTCCATGAAGATATTTTTTATGATGTTGTAATAAAGCTAATTTTATAATTTTATATCTTAATTCCATTTCTTTAGTATTTGCATTAATCACTCCTTAAAAAGAATAGTTATTAATTACTAATTTTTTTATTTTTTTCTAATTTTCTTTGTAATCTTAGTTGTTGTATTTTCTCTTTTTTTACTTTTTCTTGTTCATTTAATAAATCTTCTTGATGTATTAGATTAGCTAAAACATTAACTAATCTTTGATGAAGCTCATTTTCTTCTTTGGTATAAAAATAGGCAACATTGTTTTTACTCATTAATAATTCTTGAATTGTTATTGTTGAAAGTTTTTCATATTTGCTTGCTCTTAATCCATATCCAATATAGCAAACTAAATCTTTAGATCCACCTGCTTTAAGATATTCATTTATAAAAAATCTAAGCCCTGGATCAGATCTATCAACCTCATAAGACATTGGTATATCAATATTTCTATTAAATTCTTTGGCAAATAAGAAAGCCCTACGAGACCCAAATCTATTTCCACCACGTTCAATAATTCTATACATTACGCAATTCAACATTTCTTCTTTTTGATAAACTAAGTTATCATAATCTTTAATTGCTTTTTCAAATTCATTGTTCTCAGGAAATTTTACACCTCTTTCTTTTAACATATTAACTACTTCTTTTATATTTTTATTTTCTAAATCTTCATTAGATATCCAAGGAATGACACAATCCATATACAAAGAAGTTTCTACAAAGCCATTGCTAGTTAAGTGTAAATGAGCATTACTATATCCACGATTCCAAAAAACAATATTTTGATATTTAGGTCTTGAAAATACATGTCTCTCTCGCCATGAAAGTGAATTAATAAATACTTTAGTATTATAAAATTCATCCCAATCTAAACCTTTAATATCTGCATTTTCGTCTAGTATATCATTTATATACCGATTGTTTGCAAACATAACTTCATTTATATCAATTTGTTCTTGTGATGAACCAGGCATTATTCTATTTATTTCATCATCAGGATATCTTAATTCATACCAAACTGCCATTTTTTCAATAAAATTTCGCATATCAATAGGAATTGAATATTCTCCCATTTCAGTATACTGACCTTTAACCATAATTTCAGTATACCAATCAATAAATTCATCTACTTTATCATTTAATACTACTATTTTAGAATTATTTGCATGGTCTTTTAGTGTTTTAGCATATTGGCTGTTTTCTGCTATTTCTTCATTATCTTTGGTATTTTTGCTTTCTATTAAACGATTTATAGAGACTGCTCCCTTTTATATTTTATCATGTATACTTTAAGATGTAAATTAATGAAAAAATGTTGATAATCTATTCCTTTTCCATAATAGTATTATCTCCATGAAGGCGAATTTATATGAAGCAATTTTTCTTTCACTAAACATAATAAACTATTAAAGTAATCACTCCAAATATAAATTGATAATTATCATGTTATAAGTTTAGCCATATTAAAAACTCGAACTTACAAAAGTCCGAGCTTCCTATCAATCTGGTGCCGAATGACAGAATTGAACTGTCCTCTGATGCTTACCATGCATCTGTACTGCCACTGTACTAAGTCGGCCTACTAAAATAATACCAAATAAATAAAGTAATGTCTATAAAAAATGGGCTATAAGTGTAGTAATAAAACATAAACTAAAACTAATAATAATTGGTAAAACTATAGCGAGTAAAGTCCATTTAAGACTACCAATTTCCTTCTTAATTGTTAAAATAGTAGTAGAACAAGGATAGTGAAGCAAAGTAATAATTAAAAAATTAAGAGCGGTTAAAAAAGTCCAACCATTAGTAATTAAAATATTTTTTAAACTTTCTAAACTTTCATATTCCACTAAACTTCCGGAAGCTAAATAGCCCATTAACATAATTGGAATAACAATTTCATTAGCCGGAAAAGAAAGAAGAAAAGCCACAAGAATTACCCCATCTAAGCCAATTAAAAGACCAAACTTTTGCAAAAATCCACTTAAAATAATTAACATACTTTGATTATTAATAAAAATATTACCTAGTAAAAATAAAATAACTCCTGCTGGTATAGCAACAATAATAGCTCTTCCTAAAATATGTAAAGTTTTATCAAATATTGAATGAATAATTACACTTAAAAATTTAGGCTTGCGAAAGGGTGGTAATTCTAAAATAAAGAAAGAAGGTAAACCTTTTAAAAAAGTTTTAGATAAAAAATAGGATACTAAAAAAGTAATAATAAAACTAAAGGTAATAATTAAAGTTAAAATAAGGGCACTTCCCATTGTACTAGTAAAACTATTTGTTGTTTTAATAAAAAACATTGATATAATGGCAATTAGAGTGGGGAACCGCCCATTACAGGGGACAAAAACATTTGTTAATATAGCCATTAACCTTTCTCTTTTACTTTCGATAATCCTTGAACCCGTAACTCCAACAGCATTACACCCAAAACCCATAAGCATCGTTAAACATTGTTTACCACAAGCCTGACACTTTTGAAAAACTTTATCAATATTAAAAGCTAAACGAGGAAGAAAGCCATAATCTTCTAAAATTGTAAATAAAGGAAAGAAAATAGCCATTGGGGGAAGCATTACCGCGATAACCCAAGTAAGAGTCCGATAAATCCCTAAAACTAATAAATCATTAAAAAACTTGGGCAAATGCCAAAAATTAAAAAGGGAGGTAAGTTTTGGTTCAAGAAAACGAAAAAAATTAAATAACATTTCGGAAGGAATATTCGAAAAGAAAATAGTAATCCATAAAATAACAAATAAAGTAAGAATCATAATAGGAATACCTGTTTTTTTACTAGTCAATATTTTATCTAATTTTCGTTCTTTTTCTTCATAATTACGATTTTTAAATATTACCACTTGGTTAAAAATCTCCTTAGTATTCTTATCTAAATCTTTAATTATTTCATCTTTAACTAAATTAGATTCTAAACTCATTTTTTCTAAAGTATCTAATCTTTCTTTTTTATTTAAATTAACTAATTGTTCTTCGATTAAAGGGTGATATTTCGGAAGATAAGTTTCTTTTTCGGAAAAATTTTTAATTGCTTCTTCTAAATTATCTAATCCCTTTTTATTCCTTGCACTAGTTAAGATAACCGGTACTTTTAAAATATTTTCTAATTTTTTACTTTCAATAAATATTCCTTTTTTAAGAGCTTCATCAACTAAATTAACACAAACTATTACTTTATTAGTTAATTCTAAAGTTTGTAAAACTAAATTTAAACTTCTTTTTAAAGAAGTAGCATCACAAATAACAACCGCGACATCATATTTTTCGCTTTTTATATAGTCGGTTGCAATTTGTTCTTCGGCACTACTATATTTTAAAGAATAAGTACCAGGTAAATCAATAAACGTAAATTCTTCATTTTTATAAGTTGTATTTCCTTGCATAATACCTACAGTTTTTCCAGCCCAATTACCAGTATGTTGCTTTAAACCTGTTAAAGCATTAAAAATAGTTGATTTCCCCACATTAGGATTTCCTACTAAACAAATAGTTTTAGTCATTTATTTTTTCCACCTCAATTTCTTTTGCTTCTTTATTTCTAAGAGCTATTAAAGTATCATTTATTTTATAAGCTTTTGGATCTTCAAAAGGACTTATTAAGGTACAGGTAATAACATTTTCTTCAATTAATCCTAAATCTAACAACCGATTTTTAATAGGTAAGGGTAAGTTAATTTTTTTAATTTTTCCTTTTTTTCCTATAGTTAAGTCATTTAATTTCATGAAGAAAACCTCTTTTTCTAAAATATTATATGTAAAGTATTTAATTTGGTCATGTATATTTAAAAAAAGATGTGCTATAATATAAATGTAACACGAGTTTGTTACATCTCTAATTTATTAGAGAAACAAAAGAAGGACTCTAAAAGTCCTTCTTATTTTGTTTTTATTTAAATAAAATTATATAAAAGGGGGAATTTTTAATGTTTGACGAATTTCCTCCTAGTTTGCATCCCTTATCGTATAATTTACTAGCGGTTGCGATAGCTATTATTTTAGTGGGGGATTTAAATGCTAATGAGCAAAACTCTTTGGGTAACTGGCTTTTATTAGTAGGACAATATTTAGCTACTAATGCTGCCCAGCAACAACTTATTGAATCTCGAATTGAAAATACCAATATTAATATTAATAGTAAAAAGAGTAAAAATGGGGGTAGTCCTTATACAACTCCAAATGATAAAAGTAATCAAAAT
This sequence comes from uncultured Bacilli bacterium, assembly GCA_947589195.1. GTDB lineage: Bacteria > Bacillota_I > Bacilli_A > RF39 > UBA660 > MGBC108787. The sequence goes on from CANPZX010000032.1 coordinate 9,646, forward strand.
CAACGAGATGAAGTAGATTTTTTAATTAATGCTTTACAAAAAATGCAACAAGAATTAGAAAATATGAAAAAGGATTAAATAAGGCGATATCACTTGTCTTATTTTTTTTTAGTTCATAATTTATATTGAAGGAGGAATTTATGAATACTAATAGCGAAGCATATAATAAAGCTTATAAATTAGTTCAAGATTATGCTTGCAATCATGTAAGTACTAGTAGCTGTTGTTGTGGTGGAACAAGAAGCCTTACTGGTCCCACTGGTCCAACTGGCCCAACAGGTCCTATAGGTCCAGCCGGAGGTCCAACTGGCCCAACTGGCCCTACAGGTTTAACTGGTCCAACCGGTCCAACCGGTCCAACCGGTCCCACTGGCCCAACTGGTGAAACCGGTCCTGCTCCAGCTTTAACTGTTGCTCCAGTTGAAACCGCCCTAGCCGGAGAAGCGGCTAATGTTGCCATAGCTCCTAATGGGGATGGCTATCAGTTAACATTTACAATACCTGAAGGCCCAACTGGTCCTGCTAATGGTTTAAATGCTTATGGAGGACTTTATAATACTTCTAGTCAATCTTTAACTTTAACTCAATCTAATGCTGAGACAGTAGAACTGGGAAATGAATTACCCGGAGCTAATCTAACAACTAACGGGGGAGATAATGCTGTTGGAATTACTGAAGATGGTGACTACGAAATCGATTATCGAATTGTTGTTACCCTTCAAGGAGCTGAAACTCTAACAGTAGCTGTTAACGATGGAGCATCGGAAGTTACAGGAACTAGTCAAAGCCGTTCTTTAACAGCCAGTCAAGCCACCGTGATTGCCGGTAGTACCATAGCTACTTTAAATAATGGTGATAGTTTAACAATTACTGTAACTCCAGGTAATAATGTTAATGGTAGTATTGATGGAGCATCATTAATCGTTAAAAAATTAAATTAATAAAAAGGCTATTGGCTTCTCAATAGTCTTTTTTAAGAAAGGAGGATAGTTTGATGAGTAATATTCGCAAAAAAGCCCAAGAATATATAGATAAATATCAAAAAAATTGCCATGCTAATTATGTTTGTTATGGTCCTCAAGGTCCGACAGGTCCAACAGGACCCGCGGGTCCTATCTCTTTAGAAATTGACCATGTGGAAACAGTGTCTCCTGATATTCCTGCCCAAGTCGTTAATTTAGGAGATGACCAAAAAGTTAAATTAGAGTTTATGATTCCGATGGGGGCAACAGGGCCTACTGGTCCCATTGGCAACGAAGGATTACCTGGGCCCCAAGGTGAACCTGGTATTCCTGGTGAACCTGGTCCGACGGGACCCCAAGGCGAAATGGGTCCACCAGTTGAAGTATTAATCGGCGAAGTAAATACGGTTGATGCTATAGATGAAGCAAGTATCGTTGATACTGGTTCGGGGGAGATTCATATCTTAAACTTTAATATTCCGAGGGGGTATCCTGGGGTTGTTGGTCCCGTTGGTCCGACTGGCCCTGCTGGTACCAGTGTGACGATTTTAGGTTCTTATAATACGAAAGAAGAATTAGAAACTGCTCAACCTACCGGAAAACCGGGAGATAGTTATTTAATTGGTGACAATTTATATGTTTGGAATGAAACAATAAAAAATTGGCAAGATGTCGGCGTAATTAGAGGACCCGAAGGAAAGACTGGTCCTCAAGGAGTTCCTGGCCCTCAAGGACCACGTGGCATCCAAGGACCCCAAGGAATACCGGGAATATCTGGAGCAACTGGTCCAACCGGACCAGCTGGTCCCGAAGAAATAGGGGTTGCTTATTTCGTAACTTTTAATAATGAAATTGCTGGAGGCGAAACAGTCTATCCTAGTCATCGTCTTCCCATAACTCGTAAAGAAGTAGATAATACCGATATGTGTACCTTACATCCCGATAGTAGCATTACCTTTAAAAAAGGGGGAGTTTATCGGATTGATTTTATCGTTCATGTTTTTGGTAATCCTGCCGGTCAATTTGATCCCAATACCGATATTGTTTCCATTGGTTTTAAAAAAGTCTTTGATCGAGTTATCTATGCGGGAGGTAGTTCTTGGATAACCGGACAACAAAGTATAACTATTACCGGTCAAGGTATGTTTGTAATTTCTGATATCGTAAGAGATTATGTGGAATTAGTTAATTTATCGAAACAACCCATCCTTTTAAATACTCCATCTCTTGCTAACATTTCATCCGATTCATACTTTGCTAATTCTCTAGTTACAATCTTAATTCAATACTTAGGTTAGAAAAAAGTCCATTACGGACTTTTTAATTTAAAACATAAATTCCAATTGTTAAATAAGTAGCAAATAATATCCAAAGCATATAAGGAATATTTAAATAAGCCGAAATTTTATTCTTTGGCCAAAATAAATAAATTAGTCCTAAAACAAATACATCCAGTAAAATAATCCAAATAATTGAAAAGAATCGCCATTTAAATAAAAAGAAGAAAATACTCCAAAAAGCATTAATAAAAAGTTGAATATAATAAACTAAACTTACTAACATATCATCATCATCATTTTTCTTAAACAAATAGTAAGATAAACCCATTAATAAATAGATAATCGTCCAAGCAATGGGAAACAATATCTTAGGTGGTGCTAAAGGCGGCCTTACTAAACTTTGATAATCAATACTTTTAGAAATTAATAAACTGACAATGATGCCAATAAACAAGGGAAAAAATAAATAAAAAATATTTTTTAAAACTTTATTCATAAAAAATCCTTTCTATTAAATATTTTATGGTTAAGTTATTAATTTATACTTCACATAAAAATAAATATTTTGGTTAAATTAAAAATGGTGAGTTATATGAGTTTATGGGAACAATATTTAGATGATTATTCTTTTCCTAAGTTAAAACAAAATATCCAAGTTGATACATTAATTATTGGTGGGGGAATTTCGGGTCTAACAACTCTTTATTATTTAAAAAATGAAAACAATATTTGTTTAGTAGAAAGTGCTAAAATAGGGTCGGGAATTACCAAAAATACTACAGGAAAATTAACTATTTTACAAGGAATAATTTATAGTGATTTAGCTAAAAATGTCAGTTTAACTAAGTCTAAACAATATTTAAAAAGTCAAATAAAGGCGATTAATTTAATTAAAGAAATAATAAAAAAAGAAAAAATTAATTGTGATTTAGAAAAAGTAGCTTCTTATCTTGTAGCCATAAAAAAATCTGATGAAAAAAAATTAGTTCAAGAAAAATCCTTTTTAAAAAAAGCTCATATTAATATTAAAGATACAACATTCAACAATAATAAAGCTTTAAAAATTTCCGATAGTTATGTTTTTAATCCTCTTAAATTCCTTAATTCTTTAAAACAAATTTTGCAAAATAAAATGATTTATGAACAAACTAAAATAGATAATATTATTAAAAAAGATGGTTATTATTTATGTACTTCCAAAGATTTAATTATTAAAACTAAAAAAGTAATTATTGCCTGTCATTATCCTTTTTTCCTTTTTCCTTTATTATTTCCTTTAAAAAATCATATTGAAAAATCTTATCTTTTAGCTTGGAAAGTAAATAAAAATGAAAAGTATTCCGCAATCACGACAAGTAATCCTGGTTTTTCCATTAGGTTTTATCAAGATGGTCAAAATATTTATAAAATCGGGTTAGCTCGTAGTCATGCCACCGCTTTTAAAGAAAATGATGCTTATAATTTTAAAATGGTTCAAAAAATATTTAATATTCCAGCCAACGATATTGTGGCTTGTTGGAGTAATGTCGATATTATTACTAATGATAAATTACCTTTTATTGGCAAGATTAAAGATAATATGTATATTTTAACTGGTTATAATACTTGGGGTATGACTAATAGTATTCTGGGGGCTAAAATAATTAGTGATTTAATTAAAGGAAAAGATAATGAATTTAGTAGTCTTTTTATGTTAAAACGTTATAATATAGCTAAATTAAAAAGTTTCTTTGTTAATAGTTTGGAAAATATCTTAGCTTTTACCAAAAGTAAATTTCCCTATAAAAATTGGTATCAATCTAATCTTAAATTTACGAAAATAAATGGCAAAAAAATCGCTATTTATACTGATGAAAAAGAAATCGAACATATCGTATATAATGAATGTCCCCATCTAAAATGTAGTTTAATATTTAATGAAATTGAAAAAACTTGGGATTGTCCCTGTCATAGTTCCCGATTTAATATTGACGGTAAATGTATCAAAGGTCCAAGTTTAAGTGATATTTCTTATAAAAAATGATATACTCTTTTTAAGGAGTATATTTTTTATGAAGAAGAAGTATTTAATTTCGTTAATTATTATAATTTTAATAATTTTAATTTATCTTATTTTAGATTATTTAAGTTTAATTCCTCATAAAACTTTTTCTAATGATGATTTTAATATTTCTTCCTATCAAAGCAAAATAGATAAAGATAATGATGGACTTGATGATCAAACAGATATTTTGTTAAATGCCAGAAACTATATAGAAACTAAACCTAAATATAAAAGTAAATATTATAGTACCGGTTATCCGAGTGATAATTATGGTGTATGTACAGATGTAATTGGTTTTGCTCTTTTAAATGCTGGTTATGATATTAAAGAATTATTAAATAAAGATGTTTTAGAAAATAAAGATATTTATAATATTGAAACTGTTGATAAAAATATTGATTTCCGTCGAGTTAATAATTTAAAAACTTATTTCGAAAGAAATGCTTTAAAATTAACTCTTGATTTAAATGATATAAAAGAGTGGCAAGGCGGGGATATTGTTGTTTTTCCTAAACATATTGGAATAATTTCTGATAAAAGAAATAAAAAGGGAATCCCTTATCTTATTCACCATGGTGGTCAAATTGTTTATGAAGAAGATGTTTTAAATCGTTATCAAATAGTTGGCCATTATCGCATTAGTTAGAATAAAATTAATTGAAAATAAACAAAAATTATTTTATACTATAGATAACAATAGAAAAGAGGATAAAGAATGAAATTAGAAAGATTTAAGAAAAATAAAAAGATAAGAAATATCCTCCTAACTCTAGG
>CANPZX010000033.1 GCA_947589195.1 uncultured Bacilli bacterium
CCCAGAACAAGCATTAGCCCTAGAGTTAGGAGGATATTTCTTATTTTTTTATTTTTCTTAAACTTTTCTAATTTCATCTTTATCCTCTTTTCTATTGTTATTTATAGTATAAAATAATTTATGTTTATTTACAACATTATTAAGATAATTATTAGAAATTAAAAAAAACGACATTAAAATCGTTTTAATTCTTATTAACTTGAAATAATTCTACTTCTACTGGAGTTTCTTGTCCAAATAAATCAATTAATACATTTAATTTATTATTTTCCATATCAATAGTATCAACACTACCAATCATTCCTTTAAATGGTCCATCAACAATTGATACTTTATCTCCAACTTTAAGTTCAGATTCAATATCAACTCGACTCATACCCATTGAAAGTAAAATCTTATCAACTTCTTGAGGAGATAAAGAGGTTGGTTTAGCTCCCTTTCCACTAGAACCAATAAAACCAGTTACACCTGGAGTATTTCTTACTGCATACCAAGCTTCATCACTCATAATCATCTCTATAAAAACATAACCTGGGAAAGTTTTTTTAACCTTTTCTTTTTTTACTCCATCTTTAATTTCAACTTCTGTAGTTTCAGGAATAATAACTCGAAAAATATTATCTTGCATTCCCATTGATTCTGTACGAGCCTCTAATTTTTCTTTAACTTTCATCTCATGTCCAACATAAGTAGTCACAACATACCATAATTTTTCCATTAGTTAATAGCCCCCTTTATTACTGATAACCCTAAATCTAATAGTTGAAAGAAAATCATTATAACAATACAAAATATCAAAGTAGCAACTGTATATTTTAAAACTTCTTTTTTACTAGGCCAAACTACTTTTTTAATTTCTGATTTCAACCCTACTGTAAATTTTTCTTTCTTTTCCTTATTTACTTTTTTATCATTTTTTTCTTTTTCTGTTTTCTTTTTTAAATCTTTCTTCTTCATAAAATTTTCCTTTTTCTTTAAAATAAAAAACACTTTCGTGTTTCGTTAATAGTAATCTAACACTAAATCACATAAAAATCAAGCTTTTTAACTAAATTTAATACAACTTTTAATTTTAGTTTTAATTCTAGTCATTGTATTATCTAATTGTTTAAAATTTAAGTTTAATTTTTCCGCAATTTCACCACACTTAACTCCTTGAATTAAAAGCTTAAAAACTTCTTTTTCATTTTTAGATAATCTCTTTTTTATTACTTCTATCTTTTGTTTATAATCTTCACTTTTCGTAATATTATTTAAAGGATCTAAACTATTTTCATCACTAACTAAATCTCTTAATGTTACATCATATTGTTCATAAACATGTTCTAATGACAAAGTTTCCAAACTAATACGACTTTTAATTCTACCAGAATTTCTAATTAATTTTCTTAACCTTCTTTCTACACACAAAGAAATAAAAGTAGATAAACTAGTTTTTTTATCATCTTTATAATCACTTATCGCGTCATAAAACCCTAGTAAAGCTTCTTGGTTTAAATCATCATATTCAAAACTTGTTACCTCCAAATATTTTTGGACAACACTAGCTATTAAATATTTATATTTTTGATATAAAAGATCACAAGCATCCTCATCTTCTTCACAAATAAGGGAAAATAATTCACTATCACTTATATCGTCGAAATTCATTTTTATCCCCCTATCATTTTAAAAATTAAAATTCCCGCGGCAACACTAGCATTTAAACTATTAACCATTCCTTTCATTGGAATACCAATTTTAAAATCAATATTCTTTTTAACAATTTCACTTATCCCTTTACCCTCATTACCAATAACTAAAACTTTTTTCCCTTGAAAATCAATATTTCGATAATCTTCACCATCCATAAATGCTCCATAAATAAAATAATTTAATTTTTGTAAACTTTTTAAAGTTTCCGCAATATTATTAACCATGACTACTTTAACTCTATCAATAGCTCCTACACTTGTTTTTACTACAGTATCATTTACTTTTACACTACGGTCTTTTGGTATAATAACACTTTTAACACCGGCGGCTTCCATTGTCCTAATAATCGCACCAAAATTGTGAACATCTTCCAAATGATCTAAAACTATAATAAAATCTTCATCAAGAATATCCTTTAATTGATAATAGTCATACTCTAAAATATCTAAAACAATTCCCTGATGATTTCCCTTAACCATCTTATCTAAATCGTTTTTCTTCATAACATGATATTTTAGATTTTTATCTTTTAATAAATTCATTATCTCTTTATCATGAACATTATCCCCTAAAAAAACTTTTTTAATTCTTTTAGCGTCAATTTCTTTTAAAACATTTCTTCCATAAACTAACATAAGTTTATCCCCCTTTACCAAGACTTCTTAAACTAATTATATCAAAACCTATTCCCTATTTAAACTTTAAAATTTAAAAAAAAAGAAGTTTTTTTCGTAACTTCCTTTTAAATATTACTTTTTAATATCGTTAATACCTCTAATATTAAATTGATATCAAAAGCCTTTTATGTACTAAGTAATATTTGTGTACATATTCTTAATATCTCCTAATTATTAGTTTTAATTACTCCTGTTTTTTCCAATTTACTAATTTCTTCTTTTTGATTTAAGGCCATTCCAATCACAAAAATAAAAGCTAAGAAATACACCCAAAGCATTAACATTACGATATTAGCAAGTCCGCCATAAAATAGGGCATAATTAGCAAAATGATTGATATAGTAGGAGTACATGGCTGTCACTATAATCCACATTACAGTTGTAAATATAGCCCCATAATTAACATTCGTACTTTCTAATTTTCGGTCTGGTGCTAAAGTATAGATTAATTTTATAAAAAAGAAAATAATAAACCACGCTACCGGTCCTTTTAATAAATTAAATATAAATACTAAAATTTTCGTAATATTTTCATTCATATTAACATACTTTACCATATTAATAATATGATTACCAAATACTGGTACAATTAAAATAAACATAAAAAGTAAAACAATAATAAAAGTCATAATTAAGGCTTTAAATCTTCTTCTCGCAAAACTAGTATTATCTATACCATATATGGCATTAGAAGTAATAATAATGGATGCAGCTCCATTCGAAGCAATATAATAACCAATAATAATGGTAATAAAAAAGCCAATATTAACATTCGGAATCGAAACAATTGGCATAATTAATTCTGCCACTTCACTGCCAAAAGCTTTTTCCAAAAAATTAGCAATAAAATCTACTGATAAATGTAAAAAAGAAGCCCCATATGTGATAAGAGTCACTATGGGAACCACTGATAAAACAAAGAAGAAAGCAAGTTGCCCTGGTAAAATGGCCATATCTGGGCGAGTCATTACACTTAAAACTTTTTTTAAAAATGCTTTAAATCTTTTCATTCTATTCCTCTTTTTTACTTGATTTTTGTTTTTTCACATCTTCAACTGCTTCGTTCATCGCATCTTCTATTGATTTAATATCATCGGTAATCATACTATAACCAATAGCTGCTCCATATTCATATGGTAAATTTTTAAATTCTTTATTTAACTTATGAATATAACTTGTTATTTGTTTCGTTTGATAGCCAACTAAATATATTACAAATTCATTACCATCAGTCCGCATAATATCACTGTTATCTAATTGATTTTTAACCAAAATATTCGCGGCGGCTTTGATTTGACTATCGCCTTTTTCATAACCCATCGTATCATTAATATATTGAACATTATTTAAATCGATTACAATAACTGCTTGAGGATATATAGTATTCTTTCCCCAATTATCTAAATTTTCACTTAAATAATTGCGATTCTTTAAAGATGTTAATTGATCTATATATTTTAACTTATCTTCTTTTTTAATCTTTTTCGACATTTTTACTTTTTTACTAATATGATATACATAAACAAAGATAATTAAAGCCGCGACAATTATATACATGAAGTATCTCGCAATAGTTCCCGTAATCGTTCCCGAAGATAAAGTCTTTTCATAATTATATAAACCTTTATATAAAACTTCATGATTATCAGTAATATTAATAAATTTAGTAAATAAAGTTGTAAAAACATTATCACTATTTATTTTAAATTTATAATCTCTATTTGTAATCCCGCTATAACGTACATTATAATTTTCAAATAATTTATCTTTATTTACTTCATAAAATAATTCATCAACAATTATTATTTTCTTTTTTCTAATTAAACTTTTTAATTCATTTGTATTTTTATATGTTTTAACAACTAGTTTCGTATTAGTTTTTAAATAACTTTCTAACATACTATCTTTTAAAACATATACTTCTAAATCATCTAAAGCTGATAAATTACTTACTAATAAATCTTTTTTCTTATGAGCTAATACTTTATAATTTAAAGCTAAAGCTGATTTATTATCTGAATAACCATTATTTATATTATAAAAACCAAAATATAAATCAATTTTCTTATTAGCTAAAGCCTCATTCATTTTAGCAACACTCTTATATTTTTCAAATTCAAATATCACATCACTAAAATCACTAAACTCTTTTAAGTATTGAGCAACTACTCCGCCATAATTACCACTAGATAAGATTTCATAAGGTTGATTAGCAATAAAACCATATTTATAATCTTCGCTTAACATTGCATCAACTTCTGTTTGGGCAATATTTAAACTATTAATAAATATTTTAAATAAATAATCATTAAAGTATTCTTTTAAATTATCCTTTTCCCAAGTATTATAAAACTTTTGCATAATACTTGCTAAAACGCTGTCATTCCCCGCGCTTATTTTATAGTAATATTCTATATCACTAAAATGATAACTTATATTTAAATTGTCTTTTAAAATTATATCAACATTACTAATTAAAGGAACTAACATATAATCAATATCTACCCCATTTTTAAAAGCATCCATTAAACTATCTTGGGTATCATAACCTATTAAATTTAAATTGGTAATATCTTTTAATTCTTCATTTAAATAGGCTAAATTACTATTTAATACCCCAATTTTTAAACCACTAATTAAATTAGAACTTCCTAAATATTCACTATTTTTACTTACTAAAACATAATGATCTTGGTAAAAAACATTTTCTTTATCTTGTAAAGAATTACCACTAGTTAAAGATAAGTTAGAAGAAACCTCCCCCATATTAATAGCTATATTATTAACTTCGACATTATATTCTTTTTTAAAGTCATCAATAAAATCGTAGAAAACTCCCGTCCCTTCATTTCCAAAAACATTTACATTATTTAAAATACTTAAATTATAAATAGTACTACTATTATTGGCTAAATAATGCCTTTCTTCACTTGTTAATCGATTTTTATCTGTTAGATATAAAAACAAAGCGATGATTAAAAAAACTAAAACAGCAAAGCCAATAAAGCCTATTAATATTTTTTTCTTATTATTTTTCATCCTACTTACCTATTCACTTTCTACTTCGGTATTATTATTCCAAACTAAACCACTACCGTTCGCATTTCGAGCTCCCATAATCAAGAATCCTTCACTAGTCTCAGTTTTATTAGCCTTTAATGTAAAATTAAAATCATAATAATCTAAATATTTTTGTTCAAAAGTTAAAAGGGAGGCTAAAGCTCTACTTTCTGCTTCAACTAAAGAAGTATTATCTTTAAAATCCAAAGAAACATAAATTACGCGACCAATCACTTTAATCGTCGTATTTTCAACTAATTCATCTTTATTCATATTATCTAAAAAAGTATTCTTCATCTCATCAGTTATTATTACTTCTTCAATTCCATCTAATCTATCTCCATATTTTGAACTAGATGAACCAAAAAAATATTTTGCTAGTACCCCAACAACTATAAAAGCACATATTATCAAGATAATAATTAACACAAATAAAACGCGGTTTTCATACCATATTGATTTTATTTTTTTCATATTCTCCTCCATCTAAGGTACTATCATTATACTACATTATTTAGTTATTTACAAAACAAAAAGGACTCTTAGTCCTCTAAGCTATCGATAATTTCTTTAATTTGCTTTTCATCCCAAATTTCAATGCCTAATTCTCTCGCTTTATCATACTTACTTCCTGGATTTTCGCCAACGATTACCACATCAGTTTTTTTACTAACTGAACCACTTGTTGTGGCTCCATAATCTTCTAAAATACGCGATAATTCATCCCTTCCCATAAAATCTAAAGTTCCCGTTAAGACAAATTTCTTCCCACTTATTCGATAATCATACTTGCCTTCTTCTCCTAAAAAAGTCATATTAATGCCAATTTCTTTTAATTGTTTAATTAATTCTAGTTTTTCTTCATTTTGAAAAAAATCATATAAGTTTTGAGCAAGAGTTGGTCCAATATCCATTATATTTAAATAATCTTCATAATTTGCCTTGATCATGTTATCCACATTTTTAAAAGTTTTTGCAAGCATTAAAGCGGTTTTATCACCAATTCCCGGAATACCTAAACCAAAAAGCACTCTTTCAAAACTATTACTTTTACTTACTTCAATTGCCGAAAGTAAGTTATCCACACTCTTATTGCCATATCCTTCTAATTCAATTAAATCTGTGCGATAATCACCTAATGAATATATATCCGGAATTGTCTTAATAAAACCTAAATTATAAAAATCTTCGATAATTTCTTCGCCTAAACCATCAATATTCATAGCTTTTCGACTACAAAAATGAATTAACCCCTCAACACTTCGCGCTGGACATAAAATATTAGGACAATAATGGTCAACTTGGCCCTCTTTTTTAATTAAAACTTCCCCACAAATTGGGCAATTAGTAATCATCGTAAATTCTTTTTCTTCCCCAGTTCTTCTTTCTTTCTTAGCTTCAACTACCTCAGGAATTACATCGCCTGCTTTTCTAATTGAAACAATATCCCCAATTTTTAAATCTTTCATCCTGACATAATCTTCATTATGTAAAGTTGCCCTTTTAACCATTGACCCCATGACAATTACTGGATCTAATACCGCATTAGGCGTAATTCTCCCCGTTCTACCTACTGTAAAAACAATATCTTGTAATTTAGTTAACACTTCTTTGGCGGGAAACTTATAAGCAATAGCCCAGCGCGGATACTTTGACGTAAACCCTAAAACCTGTTGTGATTCCAAGCTATTTACTTTGATGACAACTCCATCAATTTCATAATCCAACTCATCCCTTTGGGCCGTTATTTCTTCAATATAATCTTCAATTTCTTTAATTCCTTTAACTACACGATTAGCCTTTACATTTACTTTAAAACCTAAACTTTCCATAAAATCTAAAGCTTCACTATGAGTCTTAATTCCATAATCTTGGGGATTAGGTAAATGATAAATAAAAGAAGAAAGTTTTCTTTCCGCAGCAATTTTTGAATCTAATTGCCTAATCGAACCAGCCGCGGCATTTCTCACATTTTGTAAAAGTGGTAGATTCTTTTCTTCTCTTTCTTTATTTAACTCAGCCAATACTTTCTTAGGCATATAAATTTCGCCTCGAACTTCAATATCAATAGGCTTCTTTAATTCTAAAGGAATAGATTTAATTGTTTTAACATTATGGGTAATATCTTCTCCGACAATTCCATCTCCTCTTGTTGCCCCATAAATCAAATGCCCTTTTTCATAATGCAGAGAAACACTCAAACCATCTATTTTATATTCGCAAACATAAGTTGGTTCTACCCCTTCTTTTACCACCCGATTATTAAACTCTTCAATTTCATTGATGTCAAATACATCAGGTAAGGAAAGCATCGGCAAAACATGTTTAATCTTCTTAAATTTATCTATTACCTCTCCTCCAACTCTTTTAGTCGGACTTGAAGGACTATCAAATTCCGGATGATTTTTTTCCAAAACTTCTAATTCTCTCAAATATTTATCAAATTCTTGGTCCGTAATTGTGGGATTATCCAAAACATAATATTCATAATTTGCTTTATTAATTATCTCTCTTAAATAATCAATCCGTTTCTTAATCTCATCCATTTTTGTTTCCTCCTATAACTTTTTCAAACTCTTATGATTTTTCATTAACTTTTTTATACCAATTCGACTATTAAAAGCTACCGTTAAAATTAACTTATCAACTCCCACGACAACACCTTTCCCAAACTCTTCATGTAAAACAATATCCCCATTTTTCCAATCAATATCCTGATTAGTATACATTTCATCTTTTTTTAGTTTAATTTCTTCTTTTTTAATGATATTTTCTCGCTCTAGTACTTCATCACTGATTTCATCAATAAATCGACTAGGAGGATTAATACTTTCTTTACCATAAAGCATTCTTCTCTTGGCATTTAAAAGATATAATAAATCTCTAGCTCGGGTAATAGCGACATACATAAGACGGCGTTCTTCTTCTAATCCATCTTTTTCCATAATAGAATTAGCATGTGGGAAAATTGATTCTTCCATTCCAATGATGAAAACAACATCAAACTCTAAACCCTTAGCACTATGAATTGTCATTAACGTCACAGCATCTTTATATTCTTTATGTTCACTCATATCCGCGATTAAACTAATCTCTTCTAAAAAATCTTCTAAATTAACACTACCTGTTCGCTCTTCAAAAGAAGCGGTTATACTTTTAAACTCCATCAAGTTTTCCATCCTAAGTTCACTTTCTAAAGTATTTTCTTCTTTCAATTCTTTTAACATGCCACTTTTTTCTAAAATATCATCAATTAATTCCGATAAAGACAAAGATTCACTATCTTTTGCTAATTCTAAGATTAAATTTTTAAAATCTAATTCACTACCTTTACTTATAGCATCAAACATCGAAACTCCCATAATATTAGCTTCCGTTTCAATATTTTTAAGAGTTGTTGGTCCAATTTTTCTTTTAGGTACATTAATAACTCTTCGTAAACTTATCTCATCATGATGATTTAAAATAAGTTTTAAATAACTAATTAAATCTTTAATTTCTTTTCGTTGATAGAAATAATAACTACCGACAACTTTATAAGGAATATTACTTTTCAAAAACATTTCTTCGGCAATACGCGCTTGCCCATTAGTTCGATAAAAAACCGCGATATCAGAAAATTTAACCCCTTCATCAACTAGTTTTTTAATTTCTTCAATAACTAAAGTAATTTCATGTTTTTCATCATAACCCCGCATATACTTTATCTTTGAACCTAATACTTTATTACTTCGTAAATTCTTTTCTTTTCGATCTTTATTATTTTTTATAACTTCATTAGCGGCTTCCAAAATCATCTTCGTACTTCGATAATTTTCCTCTAAAGCAATTACTTTAGTATTCGGATAATCTTTTTCAAAATTTAAAATATTTTTATAATTAGCTCCTCTAAACATATATATTGATTGGTCAGGATCACCAACCACAAATAAATTTTGATATTTACTAGCCAATAACTTTGTCATTTTATATTGTACTTCATTAGTATCTTGATATTCATCAATTAATATATATTTAAATTTTTCTTGGTAATGCTCTAAGATATCTTTATTTTGCTTAAACAACTCGACTGGTAAAGAAAGTAAATCATCAAAATCCACCGAATTATTTTTCTTTAATACTTTTTTATATTCTAAATAAACTTTATAAGCTATTTGCTCTACATCTGTATTAAAATATTGTCTAATTTCAGTATCACTAAGCATTTCATTTTTAATAAAACTAATGCGATTACGAATATAAGATGGCGCACATTCTTCTTTTTCGATACCTAAATCTTTCATAATTTTTTTTATAACTGTTAAAACATCATCACTATCTAAAATAGTGAAATTACGTTCTAAACCTAAATTCATATAATTTTCTCTTATAAGCCTAAGTCCAAAAGAATGGAACGTCCCCACAAAACAATCGTTATCTCCAATTAACGTTTGTAATCTTTCTTTCATTTCCTTGGCAGCTTTATTCGTAAATGTAATTGCTAAAATATTATATGGTTTAATACCATTACTGATAAGATGGGCAATTCTTGTCGTTAAAACCTTTGTTTTCCCTGAACCGGCCCCGGCAATTACTAAACATGGACCACTAATATGCATAACAGCTTCCTTTTGTTCTTTGTTTAATTTTTCTAAATAGTCCATAAAATCATTCCCATCTAACTCCTTTTTATTATATCATTTCACCAATTAAAAAAGAAGTCCTAAGGAACTTCACTTTACTTATAAAAACTCAACAATATCCGGATTTTTTAAGAGTTTATCAACTAAATCATCCCGGTCATATTTATTAAAAATATTTACAAAATTACTATTATCCATTAAAAACATATCATAAAATTTTTTAAAGATATCTTTATAATTTGTAATTCCCATATCTTTTAAAGTCTCCATATTTTTAGCGACCAATCTATAAGAATTATATATACATTCTAATAACTTTGCTGGAATATTTTCACTAAAATCATTTATTTCTTCTTCACTAAAACCATAATCAAGTAAAAACTTCATCTTAATTACCTCCCAAAGCAGCAACGACTTCTTTTATTTCTTCGCTACTTAATTTTGAATTATAAATAAGAGCAACTTTCATAATATCTTGGGTACTCATTGGTATACTAAGTTTAGTTAATTTATTTAAATTCTCTTTAACTTCTTGGAAGTTATTAACATTAATATTATTGATAATTATTCCCCAACCATTTTCGATAGGAAACAAATAGTCTTCACAAATTTGATTTTCAATCTTTTGAATTTCCATCGTAACTGCGAAATTTTCAGGATTTTCTTCATTGCGATTTAATTTATCAATAATTGAAACATCATCAAGTAAAGTTTTTAAAAAACTATTTACTTCATTAATATCTGAATCATTATCATTTACTGGTTCACTATTTTCATTATTAACAACTTCTTTAGTTAATTTTTCATAATCATAGGTATTACCATTTTTATAACTTTCTTGTTTACTTTGATAATTTTTTATATTGCTTAAAACTACTTTAATTGTTTTTGGTTCACTTAATACTTCAGGATAGTTTCTTAAAAATTCTATTTCTTTTACTTCTTCAAATTTATCTATAGTTTCAACTAAAGTATAATAATCTACGGCAAATACTCTTAAAGTATAAATACCATTTGCTTTTTGTAAAGGAATTTTATTAGTACTAAGTAAATCAATTATTTTATTAAATTCATCAATTGATTTTAAAAGAAGTAAACTTATCCCAAATTTATTAAAGCAATCGGAGAAAAGATTTAAACCTTCCTCATTTGAAGCAATCATATTATTTTCTTTTAGTTTATTTAAAATTGTCATTATATTCATTATCCTTAACCTCCATTAATAAGCCATCAATGGTACATTCTTAGGATCCATACCACTTTCTTTTAACATTGATATTGCTCCGGCTAAGTTTTCTTTTGAATATTTTTCTAAAACATTGGGATTTAAATAAATATCAATATTTTCTTTACCTATATTAAGAAGCATTGAAACTTTTTCGGTAAACTCATTATCAGTTAATAAACTAGCATGATTTACAAACATATCAGTATTAACATTTAATGATTTAACAAAACCAATATTTTTATTAATAACCGCGGCATCATAATGATCAATTAAATAATCCATATCTTGAGCCGTGAAATCTAAATAATTAACACCATTACTTCGTAAAAGTTCAATTAAATCTTCTTTAGGATTTTCGTCTTCTACTTCCCTATCAATTTCTACTTTTGTTGGTTCTTCTGGTTCTACTTTAAAAGCAACATTTTCTTTTTCTTCGGGATATTCTCTTACTGGTTCAGTTATTACTTCTTCTTCCATTTCGTCATTTTTTCTTACAGAATTCGTTTTAGATTTAACACTTTCATCATAACTAAATAAAGCATCTTCGGGGAACATCAAAATCTTTGCGGCTTCTCTTTGTTCTTCCTCGCTAAAATCAAATTGTTCAAGTAATGAAGTAATTGAATCTCTGGTAATATTAATACTACCACTTAAGGCTAAATCAAAATATTCATTTAATTTTTCTTGGTTAGCTAAAGCTGTATCTCTTCTAATAGCTAATTCATCTATTTTCGTAATCGCACTATTCATTTCTTCTTCAACTTTTACTAATTCATCTTCGGCTTTCTTAGTATCTAAAACTACATTTTCAATTGTTCTTGGCAAAGATTTATTAAGCTTACTTACTAAGCCTTCTGGATCAAAATCAATTTTTAAGCGATCTAATACTGTAGCATAAGCATCCCTATCAATACCAGATAATAAATTAATTAATTTTTCGCCTTGAGCTTCCAATTCTTCATGTTGTTTTTCTAAATCCGCGATCTTATCTTGTAATTGTTTTTTTTGACTAGTAGTCCGCTCCTTAGTATTCTCGGCAATACTTTTTTGCTTGTCCATTTCTACTAAAACAACACTATCTTCGCCTCTTAAATTATAAAGTTTTCCTAGTAAAGCTCTCACTTCTGGTGATAATGCTTTCATACTAATCACTCCCTTATTCTAGATAACATTATAGCAAAGGAGATTTTTTTTGTAAACTAGATATTTAAAAAATTTGCAAAAATTAGTTACAGTTCAGTCAAGGAATTAAAAAATATAAATAAACCATTGTAATTAAAGGGAATAATAGATGTTTAAAAAAAAGTATCAAACTCTCTTTTTAGGGCAAAAATTATAAATATTCATTGATTTTTGCTTAAAAAACATTATTTTTATACTAAAAATGACCATTAATCCCTGTATTTATCTGACTGAACTGTAACAAAAATTACGAATTTGTTATTTTTAAAATCCTAAGTAAAAGCCTAAACTTAAAACGACATAATTCGCGCATATTCGCCCTAAATCTATTATATAATGGTGTAAACTTAATTTAATAAAAATTTGACTTTTGGTAAAAAAATGGTATTTTACTTAAACATTTAAAAAAGGGGCATATATTTATGAATAAAAATGAATTATTTTTAAAATATAACTTTGCTAAAAAAATGTTAGAAACGGAAATTAGTATTCTGATGGAAGAATTTGTTTTTCTTCATGGCTATAATCCCGTTGAACATATTAAATCCCGAATAAAATCTGAAGCTAGTATTATTAAAAAATTAGAAAAGAAAGGATACGAAAAAACTTTAGCAAATATTACTAAAATACCGGATATTATTGGTATTAGAATTGTTGTGTCATTCTTAACTGATATTTATGATGTTGTGGCGACGATTAAGAAATCGAAGAATTTAATTGTTAAAAAGCAAAAAAATTATGTTGAAAATCCGAAAGATACGGGATATCTTTCTTATCATTTAATTGTCGCGGTACCAATTTATTTAGCTGGCAAAACCGAATATGTAGATGCGGAGATTCAAATCCGAACTATTGCTATGGATTTCTGGGCAACCCTAGATCATAAAATTCAATATAAATTTTCTAATGAAATTCCGAAAGAAATTAAGGAACAAATGTATGAAAATTCTCTTATTATAAGAGAACTTGATGAACGAATGTTAAAACTTAATGAAGCGGTGAATAGTTATATTAAGGAATAAAAATAAAACCAAAGTTTACGCTTTGATTTTTTTTATCTAGGAATTAATAATTTTTGACCAATGGCTAAATTACTAGTGGTTAAATTATTAAGGCTTTGAATAGCTGTGACAGTGGTATTAAACATTCTAGCAATATTATATAAAGTGTCCCCTCTTTTTACGGTATATACTTCATATTCTGGAGTTTCTAAATTATTATCAGGAATAATTAGTTCTTGACCAATGGTTAATGTATTACTAACTAAATTATTAGCCCTTTTTAATTCATCAACCGTTATTCCAAAATTATTTGCAATTCGATATAAAGTATCACCACTTTTTACAATATAATATTGAGTTTTTGGTTCTGGTTCTACATTATTTGGAGAAACTTTTAGAACTTGACCGATGCTTAAGGCATCACTAGTTAAATTATTTAAAGATTTAAGTTCATTTACTGATAATCCATATTTTCGCGCTATACTATATAAAGTATCGCCGCTTTTTACTATATATGTATCACTATCACTTAGAGTTTCACTTTCTTTTATTTTTAAAACTTGACCAATACTTAAGGAATTGCTAGTTAAATTATTTAAAGATTTAAGTTCATCTACTGACAATCCATATTTTCGGGCTATACTCCAAAGGGTATCGCCACTTTTTACTATATAGGTATTTTCTGACTCTAATGGCTTATATGGTACGCCGATATATTGGGCTAAACCTTTTACAACTGCTTCGGCTAAATCTTGCCAGTTATTCTTAAGTAAATCAACATCATCACCGTTACTATCTGCAAAACCATATTCAACAATAATTGATTCATTATTTGGGGTATCCCTTAAAATATAGTAATAATCTAATTCGGGATTACTAGGTAATCTTCTTTGATAATATTTCCTAACATTTTGACCAGATTCTTGAAGAGATTTGCCAATTATATTCGATAATCGATCACTATTGCGAAGTGCATAAATTACTTCCGCACCATCACCACCTGGCGATAGTCAATGTGTAACTTTTCTATATTTCTTTTATACTGGTAACAGAAATAATATCACTTTTTTCTGACACTTCAAATTTTATATCATATTTATATTC
>CANPZX010000034.1 GCA_947589195.1 uncultured Bacilli bacterium
GCGTCCGCAAAAGCTCTTTGATAATTTGCTTCATGAGAGAAGTCAAGAAAATTTTGAGATAATTCTTTAGTTAGTTCAATAGTATTATTCATTTTGTTCTCCTTTAATCTGACTCGTTTGCTTCGCTTTCATGTTGCAATAAAAATGCTCTTCTTGGCGGCACGGATGTGCCAAGTAACATTTCTATCATCTGCTTTGCTTCATTCTCATCACTAACCACGATCTGTGCAATATTTCTTGTCTCCTCATTCACCAGTGCATCAGCTAACTCGCTGCTATCTTGCTCGCCTAATCCTTTATTTCTGGATATCAAGAACTTCTCTCCTTGATGTCGAGCTTTATATTCGTTAAGCGCACTTTCATCTTTTAAAAAGATATATTCATTCTTATTAGTTGTAATTCTAAATAATGGCGGCATTGTGGTATATATGTGTCCATTTAATATCAATTCTGGACATAACCACCAAAACATCTCAATTAAAAGATTGCGGATACTTGCCCCATCTGGATCGGCATCTGCGCAGAGCAATATCTTGCCATATCGCAATTTCTTCTCATCATAAATCAACTTACTTGTTTTACTATCTAAGTCAAGACCTATTGCTTTAATAAGATTAATAACTTCCTGATTAGCAAAAATCTTCTCAGGAGTATTCTTATATGCAGCAATTATTTTTCCTCTAATGGGGAAGATAGCATTGATTTCTGCATCACGACACTCGATTAATCCGCTTGCGGCGGAGTCACCTTCTGCGATCATGAGCTCGCATTTTGTCCTATCCTTGCCCCAGCAATCAACAAGCTTAGTTGGAAGATTCAGTAACTTCTGTTTCTTTGCTTCTTTTGGCTTTCTAACTGCCTCTCTCGCCTTTTTAGCAGCGTCTCGCGCTTTCCGCGCGTTAAGAGCTTTATCAGCTATTAATTTAATTTCTTTTTCGTTATTGTTTAACCAAATCTGAAGATTTTCTGTTAATGCTTGAATAAAAGGTTTAGTATCAATTTTAGTAATTCTGCTTTTAACCTGTGCATCATATGATACATTTGGTGCAGTTATATTAAATACAAGATACATACCCTCTTGTATGTCATCACCTGTTAAATTTTCATCTTTATCTTTTAACCACTTTTTATCTCTAAAAAATTTATTAAACTCTCTAGTTAAAGTGGTTTTAATTTGCGTAATATGCGGGCCAGATTCAGTTAATCCTGTATTGACATATGGAACAAGAGTAGATGAATAATTGGATGTATATGTCATAACCATATCCATCTTATTTTTTCCATCAATAAAATTCATATTAAATCTATTATTAATAATTTCTTTTTCTGAAACTGCATCATCAACTAAATCATTTAATCCTTTTGTTGAATAATAACTAATTTTTTCTCCATTATTATCAAGATTAATTGTAAGTCCTGGACATAGACATGAAATAGTTTTAAATAAATCTTTAACTTTATTTATTTCTACTTCTGTATGAGTAAAAAATTCCTCAGAAGGTTGCCAAAATACTGTAGTCCCATGAATATTTTGCTTAGTTTCTCCAGTACGTCTTTCTTTAAAGACTCCTTCGTTGAAATATACTATCTCATATTGGCCATCTCTAGACGTAGATACTGTCAACCAATGACTTAGATATGTAGTAATTTTGGACCCGATACCAAAACTTCCAAGCGAGGTCCCCTCATATGTACCATCTTCTCTGTATTTACCAGAAGTATTTAACACACTAAATGCCGCTTCAAGAATTGTTTTACCATCATCTCTAAATGAATTAGGAATAAAACCTTGACCATAGTCCGCTACTTTTACAATATCTTTATTTATTATTACATCAATTTGATTACCAAATCCATTCCTAAATTCATCAATAGAGTTAGATACTATTTCTACTAATAATTGAGTAGCATAAGTTGTATCTCCACAATAGACCCCAGGACGTAATCTAGTAAATTCAAGAGGTGATAATGATTCTATAGAATCTTCACTATATAATTTTCCCATTGCTGTCTCCTTTTATTTTTTCTATAATTATTATAGCATATTTTAATAAGAAAATCAAAATTTTTATTATTATTAAGATATTATTTCATGTTTTATTTTTTCTATTTTTATTATATCTGATCGTGCAAGAGCGTCAGCTAGTTCATTCCCTAAGATACCACAATGAGATTTACAATAAACTACTTGACAATTAAAAAAATCTATGTTAATATATTTATATAAGTCCTTTACTAAATCAAGATTTTCAATTATTTGTTTTTTGCTATTAATCCAATTATTACGTGCCCATTTATATATCCAATCATTACATATATTAACTACATATAAAGAATCTGAATAAATAATACATTCTTCATTTTTATATTTAGTTTGCGCTAATTCAAAAGCTTTAAGAACTGCTTTTATTTCTTCGCGGTTATTGGTTGTATTAAAAGAACTTTCATTATATGTTTCTAATAAGATCCCGTTTTGCATTATTGCTAAACCCCAACCGCCACGATTATTGAGAGAACCATTGGCTTTTGTACTACCATCTGTATATATTTCAATCATTTTTACTCCTTTGTTATAGTTAAACAATGTTCTTTTCTATTTTAACTATATTATATAATAATTTTTGAAGAAAATCAAACCATCTATCTTATTTTTTGTTAAAATTAAAAAAAATAAGTGAGTAGCAAAATGCTACTCACTTATCATTAAATTTTTTTTGTATATTTTAGAGAAATCCATCCAACATTAGATTTTAATTTTCCAAAACCATTTTTTTCTTTAGTAATTGTATAAATACCTTTATCTTTAATAGTTCCAACAACCGCGTAATCTGTTCCTGCTCCTTCTCTAATATTGAGTGTATCAGCTGTAATTTTAACTTGATATGGTAATTCAGAAACTTTTTGAGTTTTCTTATTAGTGTAAACAGCTTTTCCTTTTTCATCAAACACTGAATATCCAATAGGACAATTATCTTTTGCATTTTCTAATAACTCATATGCGCCTAATTGAGATTCTTCATTCTTCCATGTTTTTCTTACTCTATAATAATAAATTTTTGTAGGAGTTTGCGCGTTGCCGCCTAATCTTGCAGTTACTTTAGATGCTAAATCACCTTCTCTTGCATACATCCAATCACCTGGACATTCTTTCGCGGCAAACCAACGATGCGCGGTTAATACAGCTTCTCCATCTTTTGGTGTGTAAGAAAGAGTTTTTTCTTTAGAACCTAACCATAATAATTTTTTAATACCATTTCGCTGGCAAATATCTACACATAAATCAATTAATTTATTATAAACTGTATTAGTAAAAGCATAAGGCGTTGTTTTATCACTTGCGCACTCAATAGTAACAGCTCTTTGATCATTTGAATTAGATGATGTACACCAGCTTCTATTAGATTCATCTACGCAAAGAACGACTTTACCATCTTTTCCGATTCCATAATTACAACTAGCTTGAGCAGCAGAAGAAGTAAAACAAGAACCGATAGTTTTTGCATCTATTTGACCAACTACACAATGAGGTGTAATAGTATCAATTTTATGAGTTCTTTTTCCTGAATGGTTAGGACTTTTAACAACAACTGTTGCTAAAGGACTGTTTGTATATCCCATAGGTTTTTTTACCTCCTCATCATATTGAGTTAAATTCCATCGTTCAATTAAACTACATATTTTATCAACGTACTTACTATCTGTTGCATAACCACCATTTTTAATAATTTGGATAGCTTTACGATAATCTTTACAACCAACTAAACCTTCATAGCGGAGTTTGCTTCCATTCGTAGCTTGAGTTAAATATAAAGAATGATCTTCAATACTCAGATCAATAGAAGGATACTTTCGGAATTCCGCAGTTATAGTAACTATATTTCCAACAACATATTCCTCTTGAGTTTTCTTTTTATAAATTGATTTACCGTCCCATACAGTTTTCCATTTATTACCAGATAATTCTTTTTTCATACCAAAAAAATTATTAGCATTTTTAGCTAATTCAGTAGAACCATATCCAGATTCTAAACATGCTTGCGCGGCTGTTATTGATGCTAATATCCCATGTTTTTGATAGTCTAATTTAGCTTTTGGCCCTATATACTCTACAAATTCTTTCTCTGTCATAATTAGTTGTCTCCATTTATATAATCATTAATATTTTTATTATCTTCTAGCATTTCTTTAAATTCATCTAAAGCTTCATCTACTAATTTACTAAACATCTCAAAAGAAATTACTTTAGAAAGATAACTAAATTTAGTAATAAACATATCATATACATAGCGAAGCTTCATTTGCCCAGTTCCGCCGCCGAGTTCTTTTTCTGCTTTTGCTACCGCATATAATAACCATTCTCTTACTTTTTTAAACTGTTCTCCACTTGGCATTTTTATAAAATTATAAATCATATAACCACCAACAGAAATAAGAGCAATTATAATTAAAAATATATACCAATAATTAATAATAAAATCCATATGATTTCCTCCTTTAATTGTTAAAATGGATTTAAAAATTTCTAAAACCCAATTTTATTTTAAAATACGAGTGCTTGCCGCGCGATAACTAAATAGACTATTAAGCTAGTTATTATTATAATTAATATAAAAATATTATCTATAAAATTATAAAATTTTACCCTATAATTAAAAAAAATCCTACTCTATAAATAGAGTAGGATTTTTTTTAATTATTCTTTATTATTAATTTTAGTTTTCAAAATATCAGGATTTATTCCTGGCCTAAAAAAGTACCCAATAAGATTTAATGTTCCGCATATTAATGGAATATTGTCAATGGTAATACTTATACCTATTAACTTTAAACCTGAAATAAAAATTGTTCCAAAAATAATTTTAATAAGCCATCCAATTAACCATCCTTCGGCAAAGGCTATAAACGGCGAAATGAAAATTAAAGCAATACATCCTAAAATTAAAATAATAAATGCTATTATTTCCATTGTTAATTATTCTCCTTTTTATTTTTGATTTCTAATAAAATATCTTCAAGATTTACTGGGGTGCAATTATGTGCATCCATATTAACATTGTAAGTATGATAAATATCACTCCATTTATTTTTAGAATGGGTATGTCCATGAATTGAATAAATTGGTTTATCGTCTCCTGAATTTGCAACTAATTGAGGATAATGAGATAATATAAAAACTTTCTTACCAGGAACTTTAATACGATAGCCAAATTGTATCTCAGCTATGTTCCAACAATTTTTATACATAGCAATGCGAGCATCGCTATCATGGTTTCCTATTGCAATATATATATTTCCTTTAAGTTGTTTTAATAGTTTTAATCCATTTTCATTATTTCCAAGCATTACGTCTCCAAGATGATATACTATATCATCGGATTTAACAACTTTATTCCAATTTTCAATGATAGCTTCATTCATTTCATGGATATTAGCAAAACCGCGGGCTTTCCAAATAAAATCTTTATCATGGCAAAACTAGAAATGGGTATCACTAGTTAGCCAAATATTCGTTCCGATACCCATATTGTTCATCACTCCTTTCGTGGAGTAGTTAAAGCTGTAACTACATCCATTCCTTTTTTAATACGTTGATAGTAACTATTTGTTGATATATTATATATTTTACACCAGTCTTTTATTGTATGCCGCTCTCCATTAATTAATGGATTTGTATGATTGTATTCTTTTATTTTTTGTTCTATATCAACTTCATTAGGAATAATATTATTATTTTTATCTAAAGCTCTAAAAATATATCCTTTAACTATAGAATATCTTTGATTCCCATTAATACAAGAAGAAAGATTTTTTCTATTAGCTGGTAATAATTCAGCAGCTTCTGAAATTGAATTAAAAATAATAAAATCATTAGGGTTATCTATTTTAATTCCTATAATTTTTTTACGACCTTTTATTGGTTTTATTTCTTGATGAATTACTTGATTGTTTTCATCAATATCTCTAAAAATCATACCATTAAAAGAAGATTGCTCTCCTTTACATACTAATCTAATTTTTGAAGCATTATTGCTATATCCATTTAAGCGAGATGCTTCTTGATATGATTTATAAATTTCAATAATTTCTTCGTTATAATTTACCTTAGCACATTTTTGGCTACGTTTTTGTATAGATTTTTCTCGTAAAATAGGATCAGATAAAGCGTTATGAGTACAATCAGTTTGATTATATCCATAAAGGTTATTATTACTTTTATATTTTATAATCATACTATGTTCATATTCTTCACACTCATATCTATTATTGAAACCTTCTTTAAGTATTTCAAATTTAAAATTTTGTTCTCCATATTTTCTAAATGCTTGTTGCAATGGATAGTTATAAGAATTACTATTGGGCCTACGCGAATTATCTTTATGTTCATTCCACCTTTGATAAACATTATTAGAAGATCCAATATAACATTTATTATTTACTAAGTTTGTAATTTTATATACAGTGAACATAAATACCTCCTTTATTTTATATTGTATATAAAAATTACATGTAATCTTTTTATTACTTCTGACCAACATTTTTTTATGTATCACTAGTTAGCCATATATTTGACATATTTAATTCTCCTTAGTGTTTATTGTTATTTTAAATAATTTTATTACATTTAAAGAATCAGCAATAGTACAAATAGAACATTGTTCATTATGTTTATCCCACCAACCGCAATATTGGTATTTACATACTTCAGTCTTAGTCCTATCATTAACTAATGGACAAAACAAAAGCATATTAATTCTCCTTTAAATCAATTATCTGCATTTCTTCATTGGGTTTTATAATATAAACTTTATCTATACCCTCATCAAAAGTAGGAGCTTGTAAGCTTTTCGCCATGCGGCATATCTGGCTTACTGGCACATATGTTCGAGTTCCCGCGCGGTTTTCATTGCGCTTAATACATTCATCTAGCGGAGTTTGTAACCAAATAACGGATATTTCCTGTGGTTTAACCGTAAGATTCTTTAATAACTTAGCTCTTGATTTTTTATTTAAATGAGTGGCATCCGCGAAAACATCATAACCATCCGCTAAATGAAAATCAATTTGTTCGATAAAT
The DNA here is from genome assembly GCA_947589195.1 of uncultured Bacilli bacterium. Classification (GTDB taxonomy): domain Bacteria; phylum Bacillota_I; class Bacilli_A; order RF39; family UBA660; genus MGBC108787. The sequence continues at coordinate 7,076 of CANPZX010000034.1, forward strand.
TTTTTAAATACTTCATTTTCTTTTGAAAAGTAAGGCTCATTTTCTTTAACTATATCAAATCTTATCATATCTCTTGAAATCCAAGCTTGAGTAAAACCACTTTTTATATGATTGCTTACGAATGATGATTTACCTGCTCCTGGTATTCCCATTAAAATAAATAATTTACCTGCCATATTATTATCCTCAATTCAATAAATGTTTTGTAGAATTATCAATCCTATGTGGACAGTGATAACTATAATTTGAATTCCAACATTTCCCATTTTTATTATAATCACATGTTACTTTAGAACATTTCATTAATTCTGCAACTGGAACTCTTTCTCCATTTATGAATCTACCTAAGTCGTATTCTTCTTTAAAATCTTCATAAGTATAGCCCCCAAAAGGTTTTATTTCAACATGATTAACTTCTTCTCCGCAATTCAAACAAAAAAGTTTTTTTAAATGGCCAGGTTCTTTTTGTTTTCCTGGCTTCCGCATAATAGGAATACCCCGTTTAGCACATTTAGTGCAATAAAATTCACTTACAGTACAATTCATATTTTTTGCCATAAATATACCTCCTTTTATTATTTATATTATATAATAATTTTTTAATAAAATAAAGTTAGATTTTTAATCTAACTTTATTTTATTTATTTTAGTTGTTATGATATTTAATTAAAAATTCTGGAGATACGCATTTAAAAGATTTTACTCCATCTTGTCCACGGAATACTACACCCTCCCGCATGCCGCCATCAATTTTAGATTTTTCACTATTGACATATTCTCTTAATTCATCAATAGTATCAGGCATTACAAAATGTTCATCAAGAATTGGAACCCATGGAATTCCATACTTCGCAAGAATATTTTTACCTTCAATAGAACCGAGACGACCTCTATTGGAAAATATTAAATTAAACGCGCGGAAATCATGAAAATTATCATAATAACTACGTTTTTGAATCCCCGTTCCATATGTTTCACCTTGAATAGTTGCCCATTCAAGATTATAATCTAAACAAATTTGTTTAAGCACTTCTTCCATATGATACTTTTCAGACATTTCTATATAAACATTAGTTTCATAAAAACATTTTTTATCAGGTTTATCAAAAACTACATTACGAGAACAGGTATAAAAATCCCATTTATTGAATGGGCGTTTATGAATAGTAAATGTCGTAGAGGTTCCATCAATTTTTTCAGTAGCAATGAGTTCTTTTTTATCTTCAAAATAGTGGGGAAGATTTTCAATTCTTTCTTCATCAGTTTTAGAAACCCATTCAGGCCATCCATTTTTCTTATCTTTCTTTTTACCGAAAAAGAAAAACATAATTTTACGACCCCATTCTCGTTTCATCATCCAACGCGCCCAAGGCTTTTTAAATAATGTTGGTTTTCGCTGTGCCATTTTTTTATATTTATCTACAGAAGCTGCTTTACGTTTATTATCTTCTGCATCTGCATAAGTGACTCCAATAGCATCAGTTAATACCTCATGTTCTACATTTTCACCCTGTATAATACGACTTTTAAGGTTCACTGCCCAAGAAGGTTGATCTTTACCTATTAAGAAATCATCAACAGACATAAGTAAACCCTGAGAAATAGACTTACACATTTTCTGAGTTTTTACTTTAAATTTCTTTGGTGCTAAAAACATAAATGGTTCAGTTTCAGGTACCTTTGAATCAATTTCAAAGTATATTGCATAATCTCCTGGCTTAAACTGGCCTTTTCTAACTACGATTCGCCATCCGCCCACATGAGCAGATTCTACTCGATCATACCCTGGAAGTGGAGATATATCATCAATTTTAACAATATAAGCTAGCTCTCTTTTATCTCCAATTATCATATAACTATCCTCCTTTATTAAAAATTATTTTTAAAATAATAAAAATAATAATAATAGTCTAAAGAGTTTATCCAAAATTTTTTCATCATTTTTCAATCCTTTCTATTTTAAAAGCTATAGATAAATTCATAAAAAATAATGAAATTCTCATTATCGTCCAAATTGGCTCAGGATCCCAATAGCCAAAAATACAAACTATACATCCCAGAATTGGGATTATATTAAATTTAACTTTATAAGTTGTTTCTCGCGGAGTATCTTTTTTATGCCTAATTCTTTTTTTAGAAGTATTAGGCATTGTACTTTTTGTGACAATTCCCTTTACAATTTTTCCATCTTTTGTAGTATAATTACCTTTTTTCATTTTTATCAGCCTCTCTTTTTTCTTTATTATAAAAATATTATAATATATTTTTATAATAAAATCAATTTATAAGCGATTAACTGAATATATATTAGTCATAACATCTTCTAATTCTACAGCATAATCATTAAATAACATTATTTGTCTTGGATCTTTGAAAGATGGAATTTCAATATTTCTAGGGTATTCTCTAAATTTATGATAATGTCCAAATGCCCAAAGTTTATAATTTAATTTATACTCAATTTCACCTAAATAACGTTCCATTGTTTTATCTACCATTGATTGGTTTACCATTGAAAGGAATAAATCTGTTGGCTCATAAATAATAGGACAAGTATGAGATAAAACTAAATCACATTGCCATTTTATAGAATTAAGCAAACTTTTTCCCGCTTCCATCTCTGACTTAGAAAGCTGCTCTTCTGGGAACCAACTCCAGCCCATTTGTAATCTATGGTATTTGTCTACTGAATACGCTCCTGGAATTACTATAGTTCTATATTTAAGCGGGATTCCAATATCATCATCTTCAGGATTTTCTGGACAACAATATTCTATTTCATATGGAATATTATAAAATGCTACATAATCCATTGCATACTTAATATATGGATAATTATTTTCTACCCACACTTCCCAGTCCCAAAACGGTTCTTTATGCCATTTATTTAGATTTTCATTAGCTAAGATACTGGGTCTTTGTTCATGGTTCCCGCGAATTGCAAAATAAACAAAAGGATATCTTCCTAATGCTTTTTTTAATTCTTCATCTCTATGATTAAAAAAATAATTTAAACCTGTATCTCCTAAAAGGATAAGTATATTTTTTTCATGTCTCGCGGCAGCCTTTGCAATTTGAGGATTCCGTTGATAAAAATCTCGAACTGGACGAAAGTTACCATGTATATCTGCAAGTAAATATACATGCGGGATTTCTTTTCTTGTCATATTATATTCTTCCTTATTTTTTTAAATTATTTTTCTTTATCTTCATACTTAGCTAATTTGTTTATAATTTTTTTAAACGGGCATCCTTTGCAAATATTATCTGGATATTTTCCATATTTTTGCCACATCCATTCTTCAGCTTCACAACCGCCTTTAATTCTACAAGGATATTCATCTTTTTCTCTTGTTAAACGGGCCATTTTATCCTCCTGTATCCGTTAATTTTAAGAAATTGAGGGGTATATGGGTAACTAACAGACATCCATTTACTAGCTGCCCACCAATATCCATAATTATCTCTAGTAAATTTAATAATAACATCAGTACCATTGCCCCAAACTTCAAGAATATTAATCATAATAAATAAGCCATTCCTTCTAAATATTTAGCTTTTAATTTATCTGTCAAAGTTTCTGTTTGAGTTAAATGATCCTTCATATCCGCAAGTTTTACATACCATGCCGCTAAATCTATATTATTATAATATTGTTTATTTCGTAAATTAACACGATTACAATATTTTATATAAGATTCTTTAGGCTTACGAGTTAAAATTTCAATTCCTTTAGTTAATTCTTCATTAAAAATATCTTTTGGAATATTAGTGTCTTCAAATAAATCATGACATAAAGCAAGAGCTGTGCAGAAATCTCTAAAGTCATTATCATATCCCATTTTTATTTTAGTATCGTATCTAATAAAATTTGCAACTCGTTGAGCATGATTATAAGTTTGTTCATCATAGTAAGTTTTTGCAATCAAATCAATCATTGGTAAATCATGGCTATATTCATATTTCATTTATTTTTCCTCACTTTCTATAAATATTATAATATTTTTTATGAAAAAAATCAAAGGAGCGGTATATACCGCTCCTTTGATTTTTTAGTCAGGAATTTTACACGCACCAATGTTCTTTAATGTATCTTCAAATGAAGTCCCTCTAATTAATGTATTAACTGCGTCTGCAACGCTCTCATCTTTCGCTATTGCATAAGGTGCAACTGCTTTTCCAATACCATTCATAATTTCACTATTAGCCTGTGCTTTCAATGCAGCTACAAGGTCTGGAGAAATAGATTCCATGATCTTGGCTACTGTTGTAGCATATGCTTCCTGTTTAGCTTTTTCGATTTCTGCTAAAGCTTTTTCATTTGCTATTTTAGCTTCATCTTCTGCTTTTGCTCGTGCTAATTTAGAAGATTCAATATCATCAATAAGCTCTTGCATATTGATTTCAGCGCGTTTTTCTGCGTCCTCTTCTTCTCGTTTCTTTTCTGCTATTTCCGCGTTTATTTCAAGTTCTCTTTCATTATAAATTTTACTTAATTCCAATATATGAAGTTTATTAGCCTGTGAAAGTTCATTTTCTTTCTTTTTATATTCAGCTAATTTTGTTATAACTTCCATTCGTTTAGTTGCATCAGATAATTCAAGAGACTTAGCAATCATATCATTCTGATGTTTTTCCAAAATATTAGCAATATTAGCTTCAATACCAATTTTTAATACTTCAACGTCATGAATAAACATACCATTTTCTTCAAATAATCTGCCTTGCTTTTTAGTGGTCTGTTCTGTTGTAGTATTTTCATTAATATTTAATATAATGTTTCTTACAATATCTGTAGAATTTGTATAAAATTCTTCAATATTATATTTTTTAGCTTCGCGCTTTAATAAACTTCTCATTCTATCACAAAGATATTTTACATAGTTTTCAATATTAAACCATTTATCTTTATATTCTTTTAAGAAGTCTACACAATAAGACACTTTTATCTGACAATTTACGAAATCTTTTGTTTGAACATTAATAATATCAGAAATCTTATTGTTATCAACACGAAGATATACTGTTTCAAGTAACTCATCTGTTGTCTTAGGCTTGCCTGTAGACAAAGACATATATTCAAGAGTTTCGTCATAATCAAGTAATCTGGTTTTTGGTCCAATTACTACTTCTCTTGTTCCAGACTTAGAAACAACATTAATTGCATATCCTGTCCATACATCAACAGCTACGACTCCATCATATTTTGTATCTAATGTAATTGTTCTTGGCTTTGTATAAGATACTCCGCGGCTAATATTTGCATTAGCTTCAAAAATTGCGAGTGTAGCTTCTTGATTTGCTGTTGCATAAGCATTATTAAGCATATCAGAAGTCGCATTTGTAGCTCCTTTACGTGCAGCTTTTTCCATAGCCTTTTCAGAGATTCCTTTATTATATTCAAGTACCTCGTAATTATTAGGATATATCAGTTTGCACTCTTTCTCGGTCAACTTTCTTTTAACTACTACTTCTGCGCGGGGATCGGGTAAATACATCTTTGGGCCTTTAACGGTTTTGATTTCTCCAGTTAGTCTGTTAAGAATATAACGGCCCTCTCCGCGTGGAATTGCAATCGCATGGTGCATATATTTGCCATCATACTGAATCATTGCATGCTCTGGTCGCGGATAATAAATCATTTGGTCATTTCCAGTAATAAATAATTCTTCACCAACAGGATGATGAACTTTATTTCCTGCCTTGTCTGTATCATCATATGCGGCAATGACCTTTACATAGATGCCGCTAATCGGAGAAAGTTCCAAAGCTCTAAAAATAGTACTTCCATTTGGAGTCTCAACAAAAGTTTCAGTCGGTTCTGGAAATACTACTGCGGGACCATGAACATAACGTTTTTCTCCATCTTCATCTTTAAGAATAGCATATTCAAGACGTTCAAGAGTTACAGCATCACGAATATATTCATTACCTTTCCCGCCAACAGGAATGACTTCAATACCAGTAGGAGGAATATAGAAAGATACTTCAGTGCCTTTAATCACAAGAAGCTGACCTGCATAGTATTCTTCGCTCTCATCCTTAATCTCAGTCACTTCTTCCCCTTTTGCATTTACAATCTTAGCGGATGCTTTACCTTGTTTTGCTGCTTCTGCATCATATACACGAGCAAGCAGGTACTGATTACTTCTTAGGCGGTGACCGCGAACTACCTTTGTCATTTGCCCAGGGAATAAAGAGAAAGAACAAGGTCCAGAAATATTTACTTTACGTCCGATTCTTAATTCAGGGCTATTGACAGCTTTTGCAGATTCTGGATAAGATCCATCTTTACTAGGATTCTTTAATACTACATACCATCCTTCAGGAGCAGAAACAAATAACTGTTTTGCTTTATTAAAATCAGAAGTCTCTTCAAACTGTTTAGTTTTTTCATTGAATATAACAAGAGATTCCTG
>CANPZX010000035.1 GCA_947589195.1 uncultured Bacilli bacterium
GAAATATATCTAGGCGAATATCAAAAAATGGCTTATAATGGAATAAACGAAATGGATAGAAAAGTAAAGATGCTAGCAGCGAGGAGTAAAGAAGAATTAGAAAGTTTAGTTACAGATGAAAGTGACAAAGGAATATTAAAAGAATTGGAGGAATTAAAAATGAATGAAGAATTTATGGGCTTATATTATGATGCGAAGAAAGTAAATCAAAAGATCGAGAACTCTATAAGATTAGAGGGCGAGAAATATGGCTTAAGAAAAGGAATTAAACAAGGCATTGAACAAGAAAAATGCCAAAATATTAAGAATATGTATGCTGATAATTTACCTATTAACTTAATAGCTAAATATACAAATACTACAATAGCTAAAGTAAAAGAAATATTAAAAATAAAAAATTAAGTGGTTTCATTTTTATTTAGAGTTTGCTATTATTTTATTGAATTTAAGACTTAGCAATTGTATAATAATTTCATGGAGGTAAATAAAATTATGGAATTAAAAGGAAGTAAAACGGAAAGCAATTTAATGGCGGCCTTTGCTGGTGAAAGTCAAGCTCGAAATAAATACACATATTATGCTTCAAAAGCTAAAAAAGATGGTTATGAACAAATCGCGGCTATTTTTGAAGAAACAGCTAATAATGAAAAAGAACATGCTAAATTATGGTTTAAAGCATTACATGATGGCGATGTACCTGATACCCTTACTAATCTAAAAGATGCAGCTAGTGGCGAAAATTACGAATGGACAGAAATGTATAAAGAATTCGAAGCAACTGCTAGAGAAGAAGGATTTATGGAAATTGCCAATCTTTTCAAAATGGTTGGTGAAATAGAAAAGCATCATGAAGAAAGATACATGAAACTTGTTGATAATATCGAGAATAATTTAGTATTTGAACGTGGTGAAGAAAAAGTATGGATTTGTCGTAATTGTGGGCATATTTATGTTGGTAAAAAAGCTCCTAGTGTTTGTCCAGTTTGTAAACATCCTCAAAGTTTTATGGAATTAAAGGCTGAAAATTATTAAAATTAAAGTACTTAGGTACTTTTTTTTAAATTAAAAATGATATAAAATATATGAAAAAAGGCAGGGGAATAAAATGGCTAAGAAAGATTTAACTAAAAAAGAACAAGTAGAAATAAAAAATGAAATAGTAGATAACTTAAAAGAGCAAATTATTTACGATGTGGAAAAAGAAATTAAGAATACAATAAAAAATAGCTGCGATAGTTATAAAGAAGATTTAAAAAAAGAAATGTTAAGTTTAGCAACTGATGAAGTAAATAATGCCGTGAAAAGAGAAGAAAAACGATTTATACGCAGTAAGAATATGGCTCTTTTAAAAAAGAATATTATAATTATTATATTATTAGGAATTATTGGTTATTTTGGTTATTGTTTATACGATATTAAGTACTTTAAATTTATGCAAACAGATTGTATCCAAAATGGAAGTTGTGAAAATAGAGAAAATGATAAAACTAATGAAAATACTAATAATGAAGAAGAAGTTGTAAAAGATGCAGCTTGGTATTTAAAAACTTATAGTTATTTACTTAATAGTTCTAATTTAAAATTACCTACCGATAATATAAATGCATACTATTTATATAGTGGTAATCATTTACTTCAAGATGTTAAACTAAGCTATCTTTTAAATATGGCTTATGCTAATTTAAAGACAGAAGATATTAAAACTAATACCTCTAGTGTTATCGTAAATAGTAATGATTTAAAAGAAGCATTTTTAAAGACTTTTGAAGGAATCGAATATAATCCTACTAATTTTAGTTATGGTTGCTTAGATTTTGTTTATAATGAAGCAAAAGATAGGTATACAGCCGAGAATAAAAAATGTGAATCAGAAGTAATGGAAATAATAGAAATTCCGGAAAATATTTATGAAGAAGATGGTTTCCTTTATATAATTACCCATGCTGTTTTATATAATAATGACGAAAAAAGTGTTTATTTATTTGATAATTTATATGAACCAATTGTAGAAAATATAGAAAAGGACCAAGTTTCGGAGAATACGAAAAAATTTAATCGTTATCAATATGAATATAAAATAATGGATGATAATTATTATTTAGAAGAAATAAGTAAGTTAAAATAAAGTTATAAAAAGAGTACTATTAAAAATGATTTAAATGGTAATGGTAAATAATAAAGTAATTTTTAACATAATTATTAAATATGTTAAAAAAATAAAGAAAATTTAACATATTTCTTGTATATGTTAAAAAAATAATGTAATATTATTACATAAGGAGATGACTAAATATGAAGTTATTACCATTTAATGATTATGATTTAAAAACACCAAGAATCCTTGAAGCATTAAATGAAGCTTCAAGATCGCTTGCCGAGTTAAAAGGTTTTGCTAATTCGATTCCCAATCAACATATTTTAATTAATGCTATTACTATTAATGAAGCAAAGGATAGCAGTGCAATAGAAAATATTGTAACTACTCATGATAGTATTTATAAAGTATTGACCGAAAGTGGATTTAAAGATGAATCTGCTAAAGAAGTTGTAAATTATAGAAGTGCTATAGGGCGTGGATATGAAATAATAAAAGATAAAGAATTTATTTCAACTAATGTTTTAATAGAACTTCAAGGAATGATTGAACATAATAAAGCTGGTATAAGAAGAAATCCCGGCACTAAATTAGTTAATAGTAAAACGAAAGAAGTAATTTATACTCCACCACAAGATGAAAAAGAAATTAGAGATTTACTTAAAAATCTTGAAGATTATATTAATGAAAATAATGATGAAGTAGATCCACTAATAAAAATGGCTTTAATTCATTATCAATTTGAATCAATTCATCCATTTTACGATGGTAATGGTAGAACTGGTAGAATATTAAATGTTTTATATTTAGTATTAAATAATTTATTAGATAGTCCAATTCTTTATTTAAGTAATTATATTAATAAAAATAAAGATCAATATTATAAATTGTTTACTGAAGTTAGGGAAAATAATAACTACGAAGATTGGATTATATATATATTAAAAGGAATCGAAGAAACATCTAAAAATACAATCGAATTAATTAAACAAATTCAAAACGAAATGGAATCTTATAAGGAAGAATTTATTCAAAAATTACCTAAAATATATTCAGATGAATTATTAGATTCTTTATTCTTTGAAGTCTATACTAGAATCAATTATATTGAAAATAGATGCGATGTAACGAGACAAACTGCTGCTACATATTTAAATAGTTTAGTAGATGCTGGCCTTCTAGAATTTGAAAAAGTAGGAAAAGAAAGTATTTATAAAAATACAAGATTAATTGATTTATTAAGCAAATTTTAATATAGAGAATACAATAGCAAAAGTCTTGAAGATAGTAATTATTTATATAAAGTGAAAAGGTATATGAGTAATAGATAGAACTTAAAAACAAATGGGTTACTATTCACAGCTAAAATAGCCAAAAATTAATTTTTACCACTTTTGGTATTAAAATACTATAAAATTGGGAATTGACATATAAAAAGCAAAGATTTTTTATATAAATCTTCCACTTTGAAAAAATTGACATTTTTAACAATTTTTTCTGAAATAACTGCAAACTCTTATATTACCTAGGTTTGCGAGATTTTCTAAAATCGGCTGTGAATAGTAACAACAAATGGTTGCTTATTAAAAAAAATATGCTATAATAATGGCTAGAAAACGTGGATATCATGTTTAGTAGTTTTCTTAAATTCTTAAATTAGAGATTAAATGTCAAAGGCTGAAAACATTTAAAGATAAGTAAGAAAATGAAGTTCGCATGAAGGAGTTTTAACGTAAGGTTGCGTTAAACCAAAGTAAGTGCTAGTTTAAACTAGAACTAGGGTGGTACCGCGGATTATATAAATTCGTCCCTTCTTTTAAAGAAGGGATTTTTAAATGGAGGAAAAAAAGATGCAAGATATGCAAAGTTTAAAAGAAGAAGTTTTACAAAAATTAGCTGAGGCTAAGACTCTAAAAGAAGTCAATGAACTTAAAGTTCTTTATATGAGTAAAAAAGGTCCAGTTAATAGTCTAAATATGATGTTAAAAGATCTAGAAGGGGAAGAAAAGAAAAATTTTGGGAAAAATTTAAATGAACTTAAAGTATGTTTAGAAGAAAATTTTAAAGAAAAGATAACTAAATTAGAACAAGAAGAAATAGATAAAAAATTAAAAGCGGAAAGTATTGATATTACCTTACCTGCAACCAAAATTAAACATGGAGCGCCTAATATTTTAGAAAAGATTATTGAAGAAGTTGAAAGTGTTTTTATGAGTATGGGTTATGATGTCGTTGATGGACCAGAAATCGAAGAAGATCATTATAATTTTGAACTTTTAAATATTCCTAAAGGCCATCCGGCAAGAGATGCCCAAGACACCTTTTATGTAAAAGACGAAGATTATTTATTGAGAAGTCAAACTTCCCCAGTTCAAGCCAGAGTGATGCTTTCTAGTGGCGGAGATAAACCTATTCGAATGATTTGTCCGGGTAAAACCTATCGCCGGGATGCCGATGATGCTACACATTCTCATCAATTTATGCAAATCGAAGGGTTGCTTGTCGATAAAAATGTCAGCTTAAGTGATTTAAAAGGAACATTTGATGTAATTGCTAAACACTTATTCGGGGAAGATTGTGAAACCCGTTTTAGACCAAGTTATTATCAATTTACCGAACCAAGTGTCGAAACGGATATCTCTTGTTTTGCTTGTAAAGGTAAAGGTTGCAGTTTATGTAAAAATACCGGTTGGATTACGGTAAGTGGGGCCGGGATTGTCCATCCGAATGTTTTACGTAATTGTGGTTATGATCCAGAAGTTTGGACTGGTTTTGCCTTTGGATTTGGGGCGGAACGTTTAGCCATGTTAAAATATGGAATTAATGATATTCGCACATTCTATCAAACAGATTTAAGAGAAGTCGAAAATTTTGATCGCCGGGAGGAAGAATAATGATTAGTTTAAATTGGGTTAAAGATTATGTTGATTTAACAAGCGAAGATTTAAAAGATTTAGCTGTTAAAATTACTAAAGCGGGAGTTAATGTCGAAAAAGTTGTCGATAACCATATTAATAATTTAGTAATCGGGAAGATTGTTTCGTGTGAGGCTCATCCTAATAGTGATCACTTAAAAATATGTATGGTTGATGTCGGGGATGAAACTATCCAAATTGTTTGTGGGGCCCCGAATGCTCGTGAGGGAATAAAAGTAATTGTCGCCTTACCCGGGGCTATTTTACCAGGTGATTTTGAAATAAAGGTTGGTAAAATTAGAGATGTTTTATCAAACGGAATGCTTTGTGCTTTATTTGAATTAGGTATTGAAGAAAAAACTCCGGAGAATTATGAAAAAGGAATTCATGAAGTAGAAGATGAGGTAAAAGTCGGGACAGACGCCAATCTTTATTTAAAAACCGATGATGTTTTATATGAATTAGATGTGCATAAACATCGAAATAACGATTGTTATTATCATCTAGGTTTTGCTTATGAGGTAGCTTGTATTTTAAATAAAAAAGTAGTTTTACCGGAAATTACTCACCAAGAAATTAAGGAAAATGTTAACGATCATATTAAAGTAGTGGTTGAGACTGATGACTGTCCTTATTACTTAGCCAAAATGGTTAAAGATGTAGTGATTAAAGAATCACCTGAATTTATTAAAAAAAGATTAATTAGTGCGGGGATGCGGCCGATTAATAATGTTGTTGATATTTCAAATTATGTGATGTTAGAATTTGGTCAACCTCTCCATTTCTTTGATAAAGATTTACTGGGAAATAAAATCGTCGTTCGTAAAGCCCATGAAAATGAAACTATTAAAACTTTAGATGGGCAAGAAAGAAACTTAAAATCTTGTGATATCGTAATTACTGATGGGGAAAAACCGGTTTGTATCGCCGGGATAATGGGTGGTGAAAATACCGAAGTTTTACCAACTACTAAAAATATTTTAATTGAAAGTGCTATTTTTGATGCCGTATCTATTCGGAATACGGCTAGTAGGTTAAATTTAAAAAGTGAAGCTTCAATTCGTTATGGTAAAGGTCTTAATTTTGAATATACCAATATGGCTATCGAAAGGGCTTGTCATTTACTGGAAAAATATGCTGATGCCACCATCTTAAGCGGAATAGTATTGTATGATAAAGTAGATAAAAAAGAAAAATGGGTGGAATTTACGACAGATGAAATTAATAAAATTTTAGGAATTAAAATAACGGATGATGATGTTAAAATAGAACTTGGGCGTCTCGATTTTACCTATGAATATAATAAAGGAAAATTTAAAACTTTAATTCCTAGAAGGCGTTTAGATATCGATGCTAATATCAATGATATTGCGGAAGAAATTGGCCGCCTTTATGGCTATCATAACTTAGTATCAACTCTACCAATCGGGGAAACTAGACAAGGTAAGTACATTGGTGATGTTAAAATCCGTAAAGAAACCTCTAAACGTTTACGGGCACTTGGGTTAAATGAATGTAAAACATATACGTTAGTAAGTCCCGAAATGGTTAAATTATTTAAATATGAAAATAAGGAAAATGTTATTTTGCCAAATCCGATGAGTCTTGATAAATCAATCGTAAGAACCAGTATTTTACCATCACTATTACAAGTATATGAATATAATACAGCCCGAAATGTTAAAGATATTAATATTTACGAAATAGCTAAAACTTACGATAAAGACTTTAAAGAAGATATGAAAGTAGCTATGCTTATGAAAGGAAATTACCTAACTAACGATTGGCATAATAATAGTATGAGTGTAGACTTTTATTTAATTAAAGGTGTTGTTGAAAACTTACTGGATTATTTAGGTTATAAAAATCGTTATAGTTTTGTTAAAGCGAAAATAAATGATTTACATCCGGGAATTAGTGCTAAAATTTTAGTTGATAAAGAGGAAGTAGGAATTATTGGGAAAGTTCATCCTAGTCTTAAAAAAGAAGCAATTTATCTAACTGAAATATCTTTAACTAAGTTATATCAAAAAAGTATTAAACCAATTAAGTTTAAAAGCGCTTCGAAATATCCGGAAATTGTTAAAGATATGGCCTTTATTGTCGATAATGAAATAGATAGCGAAACGATTAAAAATGTTATTAAAAAAGAAGGGGGTAGAGTCTTAAGTGATGTTGAAGTATTTGATTTATACCCTAATATTAGTGAAGGTAAAAAATCAATTGCTTATAAATTAACCTTTAAAGACGAAGCTAAAACTTTAGTTGATGAAGAAGTAATGGAAGTATTTAAACGGATAACTAATAAAGTAGTAAGTAGTTTAAATGCCGTTTTACGCGATAAATAAATTTAAATCTATAGCTTTTACGAGTTATAGATTTTTTATCACAATAATTTCACATAATTGTTATAATATATTCTTAGGTTGGTGATATCGATGAAAGTATTGATTGTTGATGATGAAGAATTAATAAGAGATGTAATTAAAGAATATTTAACATTAGAAAATATGGAATATATGGAAGCTAGTGATGGAATAGAAGCCATATCTTTAGCGAAAAATAATGAATTTGATTGTATAATCATGGATATTATGATGCCTAAAATGGATGGTTATCAAGCAGTTAAAGAAATAAGAAAATTTAGTAAAGTTCCTTTTATTATGTTATCGGCTAGAACTGATGAATATGATAAATTAGCTAGTTTTGATATTGGGGTAGATGATTACGTTACGAAACCCTTTAGTCCACGCGAATTAATTGCTCGGATTAAAGCCGTCACCAAAAGAAATAAAGACCAAAGCGAAAGAAAAAAATTTGATGGCTTAGAAATCGATACTTTAGCGCATGAAGTTTATGTTGATAACCACCAAATTAATCTAACAGCCAAAGAATATGATTTACTTTTATATTTAATTCAAAATAAAAATATTGTTTTATCAAGAGAAAATCTTTTATCCCATATCTGGGGTTATGATTTTTATGGTGATGACCGAACTTTAGATACCCATATAAAAAATTTACGTAATAATTTAGGAAAATATCGTGATTTTATTATAACAATTAGAAAAGTAGGTTATAAATTTGAATATAAAAAATAAATTAAAAGACAAAGTAAATAAATTTAAAAAGCAAAAAAGTAGTTTAAAATTTAAAACTTTAAGTTATTTAGTAATATTTAGTTTAGGAATTATTCTCTTTTTATGGGTATTTCAAATTTTATTTTTAAAAATAAGTTATGAATTTTATCAAGTAAAACAAATGCAAAAAATAGTTAATCAAGTTAAAAATACCGAGATTAATAGTTTAAATGATGAATTAATGCTTCTCGCTTATCAAAATGGGGTTTGTATTGAATATGAATCTATATATGGCAAAAAATTAGAATTTAATACGATGATGGTTGGTTGTGGTTTAGATAAAAATTTAGTAATCGTTAATGACTTTAAAAAAGAATTTCGAAGTAGTGAAGAAAGTGAAAAAGGAGTGAGGTTATTAAATCCGATTACGAATGCGAAAGCTTATCTATATGCGGTGAATAAAGATTATGGCCGAGTATATATTTATAGTCCTTTAGAAGATTTAAATGGAGCAAGTCTTATTTTAAAAAGTCAACTTATTTATATAATGTTAATCGTTTTGTGGTTTTCCATTATTTTTGCTTATTTTATTTCCCAGAAAATAACCAAACCAATCACGGATATTACCAAGAAAACCCGGGAAATGGGAAAAGGCAATTATGATGTTAATTTTCCGAAAAATGGAACTTTAGAAATAGATGAGTTATCAGAGACTTTAAATCTTACTTGTAAAGATATGAAAAAGATAGATGAATTAAGAAGAGATTTACTTGCTAATGTGTCTCATGATTTAAAAACCCCTTTAACGATGATTAAAGCTTATGCCGAAATGGTAAGGGATATTACTTATAATGATAAAGAAAAAAGGGAGAAAAATTTAAATGTAATAATTGAAGAAGCTGACCGGTTAAATGTGTTAGTTAATGATATTTTAGAATTATCAAAATTACAAGCTAGTAGTACCGAATTAAATATCGAAGAATATGATTTAATTAGTGATATCAGGCTTATTTTAGAAAAATATGATATTATACGGGAAACGGAAAACTATACTTTTATTTTAGAAGGTGTAAGTGTTGCCTTAGTTAAAGCTGATCGAAATAAAATTTATCAAGTTATTTATAATTTAATTAATAATGCCATTAATTATACAGGGAAAGATAAAAAAGTAATTGTGCGGGTAAGTTTGCAAGAAGAATTTTATTTAGTTGAAGTAATTGATACGGGGAAAGGAATTAAAGCTAGTGATTTACCATATATTTGGGACAGGTATTATAAAAATGATAAAAATCATCAAAGAAATGTGGTGGGAAGTGGTATAGGACTATCGATTGTACGGAATATCTTAGAACAACATGGTTTTAAATATGGGGTCGAAACGAAGAAAAATAAAGGAACTAATTTTTATTTTAAAATTCCTAAATAAAATATGTAAAGTTGTGTAAGTTTCACTTTAATTTCACAATTACTTCATATTCATTTAGTATATTTAAGTTGTGAAAGGAGAAGTGAGAATTTAATAAACAATCATATATAAACGATAACTCTATACAATTAAAATAACATATAAACTCAAACTCACACTTTAGAAGAAAAGACGATTATTATGTCTTTTTTTCATTTTGTATGTTAAAATAAAAAAGAATAGTTAAGAGATTAAAAACTAGAATTAATTAGGTGATTATTTATGACAGAAAAATTATCAAAAGGGATATTAGGTTTATTTGGCGGATTAACTAGTACTTTATTAGGTAAATATTTAGTTATATTTGTAATATCTTTATTTCCTATTTTAGAATTACGAGGGGGATTAATCGCGGCTTCATTACTAGATTTACCCATGTGGCAAAGTTTCTTAATTTGTTTTATCGGGAATATTTTACCTATACCTTTTATTTTATGGTTAATTAATCCCGTATTTAGGTGGATGCGTAAAGTAAAGGGACTCGGGAAAATAGTTATTTGGTGTGAAGAAAAAGCCAATTCGAAGAAAGACAAAATTGAAAATTTAAAATATTTAGGTTTATTTTTGTTTGTGGGTATTCCGGTGCCTGGAACGGGGGCTTGGATGGGTTGCTTAATCGCGGCTTTACTGAATATGGACAAGAAAAAATCCCTTATCGCAGCCATTTTAGGAGTGGTGATGGCCGGGATTATCATGCTTATTTTTTCTTATGGTATTTTGGGGATGATTTTTTAAATGAAAACTATTTATTTGGTCAGTAATAACTTAATGAGTAAAGTAAAGTTTAATTTTTTAAAAGATGTGGATTTAAACGAAGCTAGAACTTTCACGATGTTAAGTAAAAAAGGCGAAGAAAATGCGCATCTTTTAAGTAAGAATCCTAATTTAGAAAATATTGATATTATTTATACTAGTAAATATTTTAATGCTTTAGAAACGGCCAAAATTATAGCCGAAGAAAAAGAAATGGATTTATATATCGCCGATGATTTATCTGAGCGATTAGTCGGGGAATTAGGAAGCAATGAATATCGTTTTTTAAAAGGCATGCAAGAACATGATTTTACTTATAAACTAACTAATGGAGAATCTATTAAAGAAGTAAATGAACGAATGAAAGTCTTTTTAACTAAAATTTTAAATAGTCAAGAAGAACAAATATTAGTTGTAAGTCATAATATTGCCATTATGAGTTTATTAGTGTCTTTTTGTAATAAAGGTTTTAGTTTAGAAGATCATTTAATATTAAACTATCAAGATAACGTGTTATTTGATGGAGTATTTCATGAAATGGATTTAATTAAAATGACTATGGATAATAAAAAAATTATAAATATTGAAAGGATATTATAGAAAAGAGGATAATTATGGAAGATATTTTATTAAGTGAAGAACCATTAGTAAGTTATGATAAAGTTTTTCTTCGATTAATGGAACGAAATAATATTATAAGTTCAAAACAATTAGTAGAAGCCAAAAATATAGATTTAAAACGTTTATCAGCCAAAAGTGTTCAAAGAGTCAGAGGTTTAATTGATTTATTAAAATATAAATATAATAGTGAAGACTTAATGACCTCACCAATATTAAATAAAAATATTGTTATTGATTCTAGTGCCGAATTAAAAAATATTTCTGAGTATGAATTATGTCGCTTAGGTTTTTTTGTTGAAGATTTAAACTATTTTCGTCGCTTTAATTTTTACTTAATAAGAAATGAAACAAAATTTGAAATGCGATTTATTGAATATTTATATAAATATCTTGCTTATGATCGCAAAGCCAAAATAAATAAAGATACTAATATTTCTGTTAAAAGAATTAGTGATAAAATTGAATTACTTATAGATTTTTATAATAAAAGAGAACATTTTTATGAAATAGAAACTTTAAAAAAACAATTAAAAGAAGCTTTAAATACAAGAGATGAAATCAATAATACTTTACGATATTTACAAAAAAATAAAGAAATTATTGAAAAGCAAATCCAAAGTATTGAAGAAGATTTAAATTCTTTAGAACAAAGGAGCCATTAAATGAATAAAGAATTAGCTAATGAATTAAAAAATATGATAGAAGAAATTAAAAAAGATATCTTATATAAACAATATCAAATAGATTTGTTAGAAGAAAAAATAGAAAATAATTAAAAAAATTCACTTTAAAAGTGAATTTTTTTAACAATTTTTTTCTTCAGAATCTATACATTTCCAATTTACCGTTCCACAAGTAGTACAAATATAAGGAACTAAAACTTTTTTACCCTTGGGTTTTTCGTATTTTTCGGTAATTTCAACACATAAAAGACCTGTTTCATCATCAAAGTAAGCCCTTCCTTGTTTGGAATCTTTACAATCCCCACAGTTTTGATTTTGCATTTAATTTCCTCCTTGTTATTTATTATGACCTAATTTCGTGATAAAATACTTATAAGGTGGTATTATGAAAGTATTAACCATTAAACAACCTTTTGCTAGTTTAATTGCAAGTGGTTTAAAAGAATATGAATTTCGAACTTGGAAAACTAAATATCGGGGTGAAGTTTTAATTCATGCGGGATTAAGTGTTGATAAAAAAGCGATGGAACGTTTTAAAAATTTAAATTTAGAGTATCCTTTGGGATGTATTATAGCCAAAGTTAATTTAACAGATTGTTTAGAAATAACCCCTGAGGTAAGGAATGAATTAATAAAAAAAGATTCTTTAATATATAATAATTTAATTGTTAAACCAACTTGGCAAGGTTATGGTTTTAAATTAGAAAATGTTGTCAAGATAGAACCAATTTACACTAAGGGAAAACTTAGTTTTTGGAATTATGAAGGAGATATAAATGAAAGTAAAAGTAGGAATTAGTAATCATCATGTTCATTTAACAAAAGAAGTTTATGATTTATTATTTTTTCAAGAACCAACCAAAAGAAATGATGTTCATCAAATTGGGGAGTATGCCTGTAATGAAACTGTAGTTTTAAAAGGACCAAAAGGTGAAATTCAAAATGTTCGTTTAATGGGACCATTTAGAAATTATAATCAGGTAGAGATTTCCAGAAATGATGCTCATGTTTTAGGTTTAAATCCGCCAGTAAGGAAAAGCGGCGATTTAACTGGTAGTGAAAATATTACTTTAGTAACTTCAAAAGGTAGTATTACTTTGAAAGAAGTCTGTATTGTGGCGGAAAGACATATTCATATGCCTAAAGATTTAGCGCAAGAATTAAACTTAAAAGATAATCAAATTGTTAATGTAAAAGTTTTGGGAGATAAAGCTGCCCTTATTGAAGCACATATAAAAATTAAAGATAATGCTTATTTTGAATTACATATTGATTTTGATGATGCAAATGCTTTGGGTTTAAAAAATGATGATGAAGTAGAAATAATTTTATAATTTTAAAATTTATGTTATTATATAGATAAGAATGGAGAAGATGAAAATGGAAAAAATAGCAAATGGGGGGGGGGTTATTAAAAAGTAAGAAAGTAAGACTTACATCTTTAATAATTCTCTTAATAACTTTAATAATAGGAAGTACTTATGCCTTATGGCAAATAACCCATATCCAAACCGGATTAAATAAATTAGCAAGTAATTGTTATGATATTGAATTTAG
>CANPZX010000036.1 GCA_947589195.1 uncultured Bacilli bacterium
CATCAATAGTTTATCATTTTATTAAAATATATACAAGTTTCCATCAGTAAAATTGTTCATAAGAGATAAATTTTTTTGTAAAACATAAAAAAAGCCTCATTTAGAGACCTATCTTAATTAGCCAATTAGAAAACGAGGACGGACACCATACGAGGCGGATGCACTGCGCGTGTCGGCATAGCCACCGCTGTAGACACCAGCAAAGTCCGCAGAGTTGGCGACCGCTTTTAACCAGTAGTTAAAACGGTGACTCCCATAACTATTAATAAATTCAGGTTTTAGTTGGAAAATAGCATACTGACGATTGTCGATACCGATATCATATCCTGATGAAGACCAAACTGTCGAACCATACACGTTTACTTCACTCATTAAATCTAATTCACTATCATACCAAGCCCAACCGGATGATGCTCCAGTAGTTAACCCCCATTGATTGGAACGATTTGGATCCATCACATCAGCTAGTAAATTACGAGTTTTAATTACATGACCATCAAAAGTCGGCTTAATATAATTTTCTAAAACACTTGGTAACACTTTTTGCCTCATATTACTGCCATAATATGCCCCTTTATTTAATATTTCATCTACTACTCCGGTTGTAGCTGTATCATTCATTTTGGCATTATATAAAGGTGTAGCTGGAATTATCGTCGCATGACAAGTTTCTAAAGCGTTATCTCCGGAATATAAATAATTATTTAAATCTGCTATTAACCAAATTACGTTTTTATTATTATACTCTGCTGTTGTATCACTTACTATATAATCTCCAACATAGATATCATCAAATGTACAATTTTTTATTTGATTAAACAAATTCATTTCTTCATCATCTGATAAGCTTTTATAATTAGTTATATCTTTTCCCCGATATGTATTTCTTCTTAAACTTACTCCCTCGGATATATATTCGTCATATTGTTCTTTACTTATTCCATTAGTTTTAAATTCAATTGTACATTTTGTATCTTTCTTTAAATTATCTAATTTTAAATTCCAGGCATTATAATCCCATGAACCTACTACTTCATTATTACATACAATATTGGTTTTATATAAGCCCCTTGTTGGGACATTATTTTCTTTTTTTCCATCGACTTCAATAGCAAGTTTAACATCATAACCAAAATCCGGGACTATTCCTTTGATTACGTTATAGTTCTTTTCACTCTGGTATAAGGCATATGTTCTATAGACTAAAATACCCCCCCCCCAGAACACTAATTAGCCCTAGAGTTAGGAGGATATTTCTTATTTTTTTATTTTTCTTAAACTTTGTTAATTTCATTCTTTATCCTCTTTTCTATTGTTATCTATAGTATAAGATAAAATAGAAATATTTGCAATTATTGATTTTTAAACATTGCTTTAATTTTTGTTTTATTTTCTTCAGTATAACCATTTAAAGCATGTGGTAATCTATTAGCTAAAGCTCCATACATTTCAACAAATAAAATAAGATTTTTTTTCGTTCCCGATACAATACCAACTTCATGAGTTTTAGCATCTTTAGTAACTAAATAAAGACTCTTTTTCGTAACTATACCATTATATTTAAAAGTATGAGCATAAATCCAAACAATATCTTGATAATCATATATTTCTAAACCATTAGCTAAAAATAGGCAATAACTTTTAGTTAATATTGTATGAGCAAAATCATAATAAACAGCATCATAACCATTAACTTCTCTTAAAACTTTATCATAACAAGCTGAATATTTTATTAAAGATTTTTTAATATTATTCTTTTTAATTTGATAAGCACTAATGAAGATTAAGCCCATAATTAAAGGAAATAAACATATTATAATACAATTACTTATATTATCTTTAGGAGTTAAATAAGTATCTAAATAATATGATCCAAAATAATCATTAAAATTATCTTCATTAACTACTTCTCTTCCTGCCATTTCATTATAACTTTCTATCGTCATTTTTTTTAAATCATCCGGAATATAAGTAGCGGTTCCTTTAATTAGGACCGGTTCTGGTTCTTGCATTTCTTCTTCACTATAAATATAATCTAACATATATTGCAGTTTATCCATAGCTTCTTCATTTAAACAGGCAATATAAAAATATTTTCCATCATAGACAATATAAGCTTTTTTAGTTTCAATTTCAGGATTACCGGCTTCCGCAAAATAATCATCCATTAGAAATTCAATATTAATTTGACTATATTCACCAGATTTAGCATCTAGCAAGTCAACCGGATTTTCTAATTCTTCTTTAATAATATGATAGTACATTACCCCTATAAAAATTGTAATTGTAAAAAAGAAAATAGCTAAACTTAAGAAAAGATAATTAGGTTTTAAACTTTTTGCAAATGCTTCTTTGGTATTCATAATTCATTTTTCCTTTCATTAATTTGGTAGTTCACTACAAGAAATTCTTACTTTTGTTGGGCTATATTCCCCATCAATATAAGTTTTATAATGGTAATCATCTTCCCAGATTAAGGCTCCTTCTAAATAAGCTAAGGAAAATAAACCTTGATAATTATAAAAAGGAAAATATAAAAGCCAAGGGCGATTTTGAACATCATTAGGCATATCGTTTAAATAAGTACTCATTCCCGATTTAGGATCATCATAGTCATATAAATAATAAGCAATAATTTTTTTATTTATCGTTCCATCCTCTTTAGAAGTATATTCTGCTCCGGTTAAATCATAATTTTCTTTCCAAACCTCGGGATCTAAAGTACCATCCACAAATTCATAACCATCAAATAAACTAAAATCATCTCTTATTTCTTGATATGTCTTTACTCCATCTTTTTCTTCTTGCCAACACCCAATTAATAAATCTTTATCACTTAAATTTTTTAATTCTACTTCTTTTAGAGTTTTCGGTATTACTTCATTAGTATTGGTAAAATGATATATTCCTGCCCCAGCAGTAAAAACAATAGCTAAAGTCATAATTGTTCCATAAAGATGATTTTTTAAAAATTTTTCACAATAACCTAAAAAACCACCCCGTACCGTATCTTTTCCTTTTTCCACTAAAAAATCTAAAAAGGGATGATTACCAGGTTCTAATTTTTGTTTACAATGTTCACAAGTATCTCTTAAAGCCGAGTTATTAGTACCACAATACCAACAATATATTTTATTTACTTTCTTCATTGGTTTCTTCTCCTTCAAAATATACGCCCACTTTAAGTTCTTTTTCTTTATTACTAAGATCTTTTATTACATAAAAATTAGGTTTTAAATTTATAGTTGCATCTTTATCATAAATATTTTCTTCTAATATTTCATCTTGGTCATTATAATAAATAACTTGTAATTTTTCGATCCGATTAGGGACATATAATTCTAAAGGAACTGAAACATTTCTATTTTCCTTTTCTTTCGAAAATAAAAGATAGTATTCATCATTATTTTCATTATATTGTATTTTATAATTAGGAGACTCTAATAATCTTAAATCTGTTCCTTTAGTTATAATAAAATAAATACCCACACATAATACTAAAATTACACTTGCAATTTGATAAGCCGGATGTCCTGTTGCCACACTTAAACTGGTCTTATCATACCATTCACTTACCATTCTTAAAAAACCTGTAAAACCTTTTCTTTTCGCAATTTCTTTTTCTTCTTCCGTAAATTTATTACCACAATATTTACAAAAATTTGCTTTATAAACATTCTCTTTATGGCATTTCAAACACTTCATAAACTTCACCTTACACTTATTATATATCTATTTTAAAATTTCTTCTATTTTTTCTTGAGCTTCTTTTAAAGAATCTAAATCAGGTTGCATAACATAAGCTTTTACTTGTTTATTAGAATAAGTATATTGATAATCATTAGAACCAGTTAAAGCATTTTTATTAATTGTCCAACTATAATTATTTTCAATTTGCTCTTTTATTAAATTAGTAATATTTTTGGAATCAATATTGATAACAAAATTTCCTTCTAAAGCATTTAATAAGGCATTATATTTAGTTATTATTTTAGGACTTAAAGCTTTATTTATAATTCCTTCTAAAATAATTTGTTGATGTTTATTTCGAGCTAAATCCCCTAAAGCTAGACTTTTTCGCTCCCTTGCATAAGCAAGAGCACTTTTGCCATCTAAATGAATTAAGCCAACTTTATATTCATAATAAACATCTTCGCCATCTTCATTATAACTAGCGATAAAAGCTTTATCATTTTCGATATCAATACCCCCTAGTTTATCGACTATCTTAATTAAAGAAGTAAAATTAACTTTTGCATAATAATTAATCTTGGTCGCTAATAAATCTTCGACAGTTTTTACACTCATATCAATCCCATAAATTCCGGCATGAGTTAATTTATCTTTATAAGGAGTATCAACATCATGTAATTTAACATAATAATCTCTAGGAATACTCGTAAATAAAATTTGATGAGTTTTAGGATTTATACTTACCAACATATTAACATCACTTCTCGAAACATTACTTATCTTACCATAAGTATCAATTCCCGATATAAAAACATTAAATGGTTCTTTTGTAATATCTACTTCTTCTGCTAACTCGGTATCGATTTTAATTTTCATCGTAAATTCATATATTGTTTTAATTAAAGCAGGAAAGTCAAGGTGTTCTTCTTCTAACAATTCTAATTCATTACTTTCTACCATTAAAGCAGAAACTTCTTTATTTTCTAAATCATCGATTAAATCTTTAGAAGACTTTGCCTCTAATTTAATTTCTTTTTTTAATTTTTCTAAAGCTTCATTATTTCCGTCTAAATCACTATTATAAGCAATCTTCGTATTTTTTAAATCTTTTAATTTATTAAATTCGCTATTTTTTAAAACTACGATATAATAAGTTTTAGTATTAATATTCGCCATTTCCATCGTATTTAAAAAAGATAAAGTATGAATACCATAAAAGATTCCTAAAGAAGTAATACTTATTAAAAATAAAGAAAAAAAGGTCCCCAACATTTTCTTTTTCCAGTTTTTTGATTTAAGTAATAAAGTAATAATTAAAACTAATATTAAAATAATAATACTTAAAATACTTAAATAAAGGGGCGGAATTACATTTAAAAAATATATTACAATTAAAAAAATTAGACATATTATCCCAGTTAATAAATTTATACCTTTAAATATTTTTTTCTTTTTTTGGTTCTTTTTTGTTTGTTTAGCCATAATGAAATACTCCTATATTATTTATTTTAATTATAGCACTCTTCCGTTTTAAGTTTTAATTTTCCTAATTTTACAATGTCTATTAATAGTCAAATTATGAAAAAAAATCCTTGTAAGGATTTAAATTTCACCAGTAGTTAAACAAGATAAAACGTTTTTAAATAAATCAATTATACTAGCCTTTTTTACTTCTTCTTTAACAATTACATCATAAGTATTTACAATATTACCATTGTTATCTATTAGTTCTAAATTTCCCACTTTTTCATTAGCTAATACGGGAGCTTTTATTTTATCAACTGTTAAGTTATAGGTATATTGCATATCGGGGTCGGATATTTTTTTTAGATTAGTTATATCTTCTTTTAAATAAACTTTTGTTTCTTTTAATTTACCTTTTTCTAATTTTATAGTTCCTAGATCACTATCTTTAGTTAAAATAGTTTCCAGTTTATAGGTATTAAAACCATAATTTAATAACGAAACTGTATCTTTACTTCTTAAATCACTAGTGGGAGCATCCATTACTACAGATAATAAACGCATACCATTTCTTTTAGCGGTTGTTGTAATGCAATAACCAGCCGTAGTAGTAAATCCCGTTTTTAAGCCATCTACTCCCTCATAAAATCTTACTAGTTTATTAGTATTTACGAGCCATGTACTAGTACCATTATTTTTGGTTAAATAATCTTCATAAATACTTGTAAATTCTAAGATTTTTTCATGTTTTAATAATTCTTTGGCCATGATAGCCATATCACTTGCGGTTGTATAATGGGTATTGCTATCCAAACCATGTGGATTATCAAAATGGGTATTAGTAAGACCTAAGGCTTTAGCTTTTTCGTTCATCCGATCAACGAAAGCCCCCACACTTCCAGAAACTTTCTCAGCCATCGCTACGACCGCATCATTGCCACTAGCAATTGCAATCCCTTTTAATAATTCTTTTACTTTATATTTTTCCCCCGCTTGTAAGAATATTTGACTACCACCCATACCCGATGCATTTTCGGAGATAATTACTTCATCATCAAAAGATAGCTTGCCATCATCAATAGCTTCCATAATTAAAAGCATACTCATAATTTTCGTCATCGATGCTGGGGGTAATTTTTCTTTTTCATTTTTCGCATATAAAATTTCCCCCGTGGATACTTCCATTAAAATTGCACTTTTAGAATTGGGGGCTAAATCTTCAGCTTTAACTTGCATACAAAATATAAAAGTTAAAATTAATAGATAAAGAATCTTTTTCAATTAACTACACCTCTATTAAAAAGTATGATATATCTATTAATTTATTCAAAAAAAATAAGTTTTAAAATTTTATAAATTGTTATAAAATATAGTATGTTTAAAGGAAGAAAAATTATGGATAACAAAAATAATTTAAAAATAAAATTACAAAAGTTAAAAGAAAAATTATGGGAATATCAATATAGTATATTTATTTATAGTCCTAAAATTGATAATAATTTAAAACTAGAAAAAACATTAAAAAATAAAGAAGATAAATAAAATTAACTTATCTTCTTTATCTTGGTATGCATTCGAAAATGATAACCATTTTTATCATAAAATTTAATAGCATTGTCATTATAGGCAAATACATCAACTAGAATATATTCACAACCAACTGCTGTAAAATATTTCTCTAACTCAGAAATAAGCATATTTCCGATACCTTTATTCCTTACATTTTTAGAAACTATTAATTCTATTATTTCTCCCCTTTTAGGACATTTATAGTCTAAGTAATCATTTTCATCATACGGAAATATACATCCCATAATTAACCCAATCGCTTTACTATTTTGAAATGCTATATAACATTTACCATTATTATTTTTGACTTTCTCTAAATCTAAAATAGCCATTTTATCTCTATATTCAGGATGTAATCTATCAAGTTCATCTTTATCAATTGATATAATATATTCTTCTAACTGAACTAATAAGTCTTTAACATCTTCTAAATATTTATCTTCGTATTCTATTATCTTCATTGTTAAAATAATCCTCCTTAGTTAATTCATATTTTGCAAAAGTTAGTAATCCATCATAAAATGTGTAAGGTGATTCTTCAATTACTTCAGCTATTTTTCTAAAACCTAATTTTTCAAATATTTTACAAGATGCTATATTATCTTTTACTGCCCCAGAAGAAATACCATTTATTTCTACTTTTTTAAACATATAATCTATCATAGCCTTCGCAGCCTCAGTAGCATAACCCTTTCCTTGATAAGCCGGATCTATATACCACCCCACATCTCGGATTGTAGTACCTTCCTCTTTTTCTTGATTAGATACTTGGCCAATAACTTCTTCTTTACCACTATTAGTGTATTTAGATTTTAAGAATATACTCCATACAAAAACATCATTATTATCTGCTTCATCAACTTTAGATTTATAAAATTTTTCTTGTATTTTCCAAGTCCAATGTTGGGAATCATCAGCATATTTTTTGCACTTACTAAATACCATTTATTTACATCTGGTATCATTAATATTTCCCATAATCTTTTTTGTTCTTCCATTTTAGAACTTTTTAATATCAATCTTTCTGTTTCAATAGTTTTACTACCAATTAAATTCATTATTTATCACCTATCTATCTTGTAAAATTAATTATTTTTTCCAAAACTTTTCACACTACCATCTAATTTTCTAAAACTTATATTATACTCTATCATAACCCCACCAATCAGGAATTAATTCTTCTAACTTTACTATTTCTTTAGTGTTTATATCTTTTAGAATTTCAATGTTCTTACTATTCTTAGAAAGTTGCATCATATATTCTCTACATGCTCCACAAGGTGAATCAACTTTGCCTTTAGTATTAACACATACTAATTTTACAATTTCAGTTTCGCCATTTGTAATCATGTTAGCAATGGCATTTCTTTCACCACACATACCTAATGTTGATGCTGTATCAATACAAACACCAGTATAAATATTATGATTCCTAGTAAGAATGGCTGCACCTACACCACCAGCACTAATCATACCTGATACTTCTCTGGGATTTCTTATATTTTTAGCTTTATTGTATAATTCTTCCCAAACGGTATTTTCACTATATAAATATTCAATATGAATAGCATATGCACCATTTTTCTTAATAGCTTTTTCATACCCATCTAATTTACTTACATTTTTAATTGCTTCTTCTTTATCATTAGTAGAAGAAGTTGTATATCTTGTTCCTTCTAAAGTAAAAAGTTCATCTAAAGAATTATAATGATTTACTTCTTTAACTTTAACATAAAATACCCCTAAATTATTACTCGTAAATTCTATAATATCATTTATTTTTAGTTGACTATAATCATGCTCACTATTATCTTTATTTGCCCTAATTTCTACTCTTTTAGCATTATTTTTAATAGCTAGAGCTGCCCTATCATTAATATTTAATTTCATTATCATTTTAATATCCTCCTAATAAAAAATTAATTCTACATAATGCAGAATTAATTTTTTATATTAAAAGAATATTCCTAAAAGTTTAATATAGGAGTTGTGATTAATACTGCATTATTTATAACTTGTAAATTTTTCATCTTAATCACACTCCTTTCTTCTATCAATTTACATTAATAATATATCAAAATTAGGTTTAAAATGCAAATAAATTATTGTAAAATAGAGGAAATTTTAAAAAAGAAATACATTATGGTGAAAAAAGATGAAAAAAGAAAATATTGATATTTTAGTTGAGCCATATCGCCTAAAAGAACCAATGCCACAGGAAATTAATGATTTAATTAATTATGCTAAAAAGAAAATAAAAGTCAGTTCGATTAATACCTTTAAAAAACAATTCACTTATCAAGATAAAATTTATAATTTTAAATTATTTTCTGACTTAAAATTACCAAAATGGGAACAAAAAAATCTAAAAATGCCAAACAATAACTATTATTCTATTTTAAGAACTCTAAAACTAGCTTTTAGTATGGATTTAATAAATCCCCGAGTAGCAATTGGTTCATCTTACTTAGGAGTATTCCAACCACTTATTATTTTTCAAGAAAATAACCAAGATAAAGTCCTAGATTATGAAACCAATTTAATTATGAATAAAGATGATTACTATACTCTTTTTAAATATAATGAATATAATTTTTTAAATAAAATGGATATTTATAAAATTCAATACTTATTAGAAAATTTAACTGATTATAATTATGTTTTATATTTTCTAATTTTTGGGCATGAAATTATTGATGAACTAAGTAAAAATTCTAATTATTCATTTTTAAAAATTAAATATATTACTTATGGAATTAATGCTTATTTTCAATGCCTTTTAGGGGATAACGCGGATAATTTATTTTTTATGAATAAAGATTATAATCCAAAATATAAAGATATTATTGATCAAATAGATAATTTTACCGAAAATCCCCGTATTTTACCTAAAAATATTACATATGATTATGATAAAAATAGCTATACTTTAAAAAATAAAAATATTTCTAATTTACAATTTAGATTATTATCTGATTTTACGAGTAATGAAATATCCGATAATCTTTTATCTAGTAATAGATATCATAATTGTCATATTAATGCTTTAGATTTAACTCTTGCTTTGACAGAAACAGATGAATCAATTTATTTAGTTGGTGGTAAATTTAAAGTAAATGAAGTAGATTATCTATTTCATTCTTGGATAGAAATTGAAGATAAAAATATGGTTATAGATTATAATCATAATATTATTATGAATAAAGATACTTATTATAAAATATGGGAAGTAGTACCAATATCTAAAACACCAGCCCAAAATATATATGAAATAATTGATACAGTTATATTTAAAGCTAACTTAGAATTTCTCCATCCTATATTTATTAATTACTTTGGTGAAGAATTAACAAGAGATTTAAAGAAAAATGAACATTTATTTAATCAAAAAAATGACTAGTTTAGTCATTTTTCTTATGTTTTTCATCTTTTTCTAATTTTATTGGTTTTGGTAAAGTTTCTTTCCTAGATAAGTTTAATCTTCCTTTATTATCATATCCTAAAGATTTAACCACGATTTCATCGCCAACTTTAAATAAATCACTTGGTTTTTCAACTCTTTCATGAGCAAGTTGTGATACATGAACTAATCCTTCACACCCACTCCAAAGTTCTACAAAACAACCAAAATCTTCTACTTTAGTAATTTTACCAGTGTAAATTTCGCCATATTCTACTTCTCTTACGACATTTAAAATCATTTCTTTAGTTTTGGCAATAATATCAGAATCAGTATGGTATATAATTACTCTTCCATCATCTTCTAAATCAACTTTAACCGCATTTTTATCATTAACAGTTTTAACATTACTAGCTTCTAAGATAATTTTGGTAATCATCTCGCCACCGCGACCAATGACATCTTTAATTTTTTCTGGATCAATTCTAAATGTTTCAATTTTAGGAGCATATGGTGATAATTCTTTTCTTGGTTCACTTATACATTTAGCCATAACATCTAAGATTTCTAAACGGGCTTTTTTTGCTTGAGTTAAAGCTTCTTTTAAGATTTCTTTGGTAACCCCTTTAATTTTAATATCCATTTGTAAAGCACAAACACCTTCACTAGTACCTGCTACTTTAAAATCCATATCGCCCATATGGTCCTCTAAACCAGCAATATCGGTTAAAATAGTATATTTATCATCTTTCGTGATTAAGCCCATCGCAATCCCGGCCACTGGTCTTTTAATGGGAACACCGGCCGCCATTAAAGATAAACATCCGGCACAAATGGTGGCTTGACTACTAGAACCATTACTTTCTAATATTTCACTTACAACTCGAATGGTATAAGGGAACTCTTCTTCACTTGGGATTACTTGAGCAAGAGCTCTTTCTCCTAAAGCCCCATGACCAATTTCTCTTCTTCCGGGACTTCCGTATCTACCTGTTTCACCAACACTAAATTGGGGGAAATTATAATGAAGCATAAATCTTTTGGAATCTTCAAGTCCTAAACCATCTAATATTTGATGTTCACCAATGGCCCCTAAAGTGGTAGTTGCTAAAGCTTGAGTTTGACCTCGGGTAAACATTGCACTACCATGAGTTCTCGCTAAAAGATCAATTTGGGCATTAAGTGGTCTAATTTCATCCATTCGTCTACCATCCGGTCTTACCTTTTCTTCCGTAATTAATCTTCTTACTTCATCGCTTTCTAATTTATCAACAATCTTTTTAACATTTTTTAAGATACTTTCGATATTTTCATCTTCGGCATAGATTTCGGCAAAGTTTTCGATAGTTTGAGTTTTTACTTCTTCAACTTTTTTAACACTTTCTAATTTATCTTTAATTTGGATAGCTGAAAGCATAGCTTTTGATGCATAATCTTTAACTTTTTCAACTAATTCTTCGGGAATTTCTTCTACCGCTAAGACTTGTTTTTCTTTGCCAATTTCCGCGATAATTTGTTCTTGAAATTCACATAATTTTTTAATTTGTTCATGGCCAAACATAATAGCATCAAGCATATCTTTTTCACTTAATTCTTGAGCACCCGCTTCAACCATGCAAATAGCATCTTTAGTTCCGGCAACCGTTAAGTTTAAAGTACTCATTTCTAATTGTTCCACCGTTGGATTAATTATAAATTCATTACCAATTTTTCCAACTACCACTCCAGATACTGGTCCATCAAATGGAATATCACTAATACCTAGACATAAACTTGAGCCTAATAAAGCCGCCATAATTGGGGAATTATCTTGATCAACTGATAATACAGTATTAATAACTTGAATTTCATTTCTTAATCTTTCGTCAAACATTGGGCGAATTGGTCGATCAATAATTCTTGCGGCTAGAGTTGCTTCATCACTAGGTCGTCCTTCTCTTTTAATAAATCCGCCAGGTATTTTACCAACCGAATATAATCTTTCTTGATATAAAACTGTTAAAGGGAAAAAATCAGCTTGAATAGTATTTGCACCCATAACACAAACCGATAAAATCGCCGTATCACCATATCTAACTAAAACCGCGCCATTAGCTTGTTTAGCCAT
Organism: uncultured Bacilli bacterium; assembly: GCA_947589195.1. GTDB lineage: Bacteria > Bacillota_I > Bacilli_A > RF39 > UBA660 > MGBC108787. The sequence continues at coordinate 12,234 of CANPZX010000036.1, forward strand.
TTCTCCTACTTCAATCACAATTTTTCTTCCTAAAAAATCTAACTCATATGTTCTTTTCATTTTTTCATCTCCAATAAATAAAAAAGCACTTAAAAAAACAAGTGCCTATTTTCTAATATTTAATTTTTCAATTAAGTTCCGATAACTTACGACATCATTTTCTTTTAAATAGTCTAGTAATTTTCTTCTTTTACCAACCATTTTTAAAAGACCTCTTTTAGAATGATAATCGTGAATATGAACTTTTAAATGCTCAGTTAAATTATTAATTTCATCAGTTAAAATAGCAATTTGTACTTCCGTAGAACCACAATCATTTTCATTTTTACCGAATGTTTTAATAAGTTCAGCTTTTCTTTCTTTAGTAGTCATATTCTTTTTCCTCCTATTCTTCTAATTGGTTTAAACTGAGTATGAAAATGAGGACTTTTCAAACTAAGATTAAACTTCTAGTTAATTATATTATAATAAAAGAAGAAATGCAATAAAAATGTGCTAATTCAGCAAAAAAGAATAAATTTATTAAAATTTTTTTCGCAAAGAATTTTGATATAATCAGCTAAAAAGAGTAAATTTTATAAAATTTTTTTTGCAAAGAAAATTTGATATAATACATACAAGGTGTTGTATTTATGTGTGATGAATTAATAAAAGAAATAGAAGAAAATCAAAATTTAGGAAGGCGTGCTAGAAGAATAAAAGAAAGACAATTGCAAAAAAAATATAAGGATAAAAGTATTAAGATTAAATCGGGTAAAACTTTTAAAAAATCTGAAGGACTTAATAAAACCCAAAGAAGGCAATTCTTAAACAAATTCCAGAAAATAAGCACACAACAAAAGATGGATATCACTTAGGAGAGTTGAATTCTCTTATGT
>CANPZX010000037.1 GCA_947589195.1 uncultured Bacilli bacterium
AGAAAGATTTTTTACTTATTCTAACGAAAAAGGAAACAAAAATGAACTTGTGTCATTTGAACAAGGAAACAGGAAAAGGTATGCCAGATTCTTCGATAATGCTTGAATTATGTAAAGAACTTAATATTACGGTAAATGAATTATTAAGTGGGAAGATTATTAAAAAAGAAGATTACAATCAAAAAGCTGAAGAAAATTTATTAGTAATGACTAAGAAAGAAGCAATTCAAAATAAAAAAATGATGATGTATGAATGGGTAATCGGGTGTTTAGCAACCTTAACATTTTTATCTTTAATATTTATGGTATCTTTTATATCTTTAAATAACATTCTAAAAATTAGTTTATTTATATTAGCTTTTTCAGTTTTAATAATAGGTAATTCCTTTGCTTTAAAAATCGAAACTGAAACAGGATATTATGAGTGTAAAATTTGTCATTATAAATACATCCCTAAGTATTTTCAAGTCTATTTTGCTATGCATTATGGTACTACAAGATATTTAAAATGTCCTAAATGTCATAAAAGAAGTTGGCATAAAAAAATCCTAAAATAATAATTAATAATGAAAAATAAACCTTTGGTATGTTTAAAAATTAGTTATAAATGGTATAGTTATTCTTGAAAGGAGAAAGTTATGAATCAAGAAAGTATTGGCAAATTTATAGCTAAACAAAGAAAAATAAAAGGATTAACCCAAGAAGAACTAGCCGAAAAACTTGGTATTACGAAAAATGCTGTAAGTAAATGGGAAAGAGGTTTATGTTTAATGGATATGTCTTTACTAAAACCTCTTAGTGAAATATTAGGTGTAAGTGTTAATGATATCCTAGCAGGAGAAATTATCGATGCCCAAGATATTGAAAAAAAGAGTGAAGAAAATATTATCAAATTAACTGAATTAATAAATTTAAAAGCAATGCGTTATGGAATAATTGGAATGGCTTTATTCTCTATTATGTTAGTTATTATTTCGACTATTAAAGATGTTTCTTCTGCTGCTTTAGTAAGTTTATTATGTGCTTACAATGCTACTACTTTTTTAAGTCGTTATAAAATAAAAAAAGATAACAATGATTTATTCACCGGAATCTTATTTTTTCTAGGTCTTATTTGTAATACTATCGCATTTATATTATCTTAATATGATTAACTCTACTAACTGTAGGTGTAAAAAATTTATTTAACATTATATAGTTGTGTTGGAAAGGAGCAAAAAATATGAATCAAGAGAAAATTGGTAAATTTATTGCCCTTTGTCGCAAAGAGCAAAAATTAACGCAAGAAGAATTGGCTTTAAAACTAGGAATAACTGCTAAAGCCGTATCGAAATGGGAATGTGGCAAAGGACTTCCGGATGCTTCCATTATGGTAGAGTTATGTCAAATTTTAAAAATTACCGTTAATGATTTATTGTGTGGAGAAAAAGTTGCTAAAGAAAATTATCAAGAAAAATTAGAACAGAATATTATTGAAACAATGGATTATTCTAATAAAAAAGTATCAGAAAAAAATAAAATAATTTACGAAATGCTTATGTTCTTTGGTTTAGGTTTAATTTTAATCGCCTTCACTATTTATCCTCCTGATAGTAGTTGGGGTTCTATTCATTCCCTAATTGGTTTAATGATATCTACCTTGGGTTTTATTAACTTAGAAAAAGGAAAAAGTATTTTAAAAAAATTATTTTTAGGTTTTAGTTATTTCTTAATAGGTTTTATCTTGTTAATTATGCTTGATTATTCTAATGTTGTTTTAAATAAAGTTGCCCCGAGGTTTTCTTATCTTATAAAAACAAGTGATGAGATGATTGTATATAAAGCCCCTTTATGTAATGTTTATCGTTTAAATAGAAATACTAAAAATGAATATTATATCGTCGATACAAAAAAAGAATATACCGAAGAAACTATCCCCTTAACCCCATTTAATCGCGATAAATCGGGAATTGCTAATATAATTAAATTTCAAAATAAATATCTGGGCAATAATAGTAATACTAGTCATTTAATTGATAGTTTACCATTAGCTCAATATGGTTATGTGTTTGAAATTGATTCTGTAAACTTGGGCTTAACAATTGATTACCATATTACCGATTGGTATATTAATGAAGATAAATATTTAGAAAAAGCTTTATTATATAATTCAGTAGCAATATTTTCCTTAATAGCTAATGTAGAACAAATTACTTTCAATTTTAGTGGGCATTCTTACCAAGTAAATAGAAAACAAATCGAAGAGTTATATCCTAATTTTGCTTATATTGTTGATAATAAAGTCAATCAAGATAATTTCAATCAATATGTAGAAAAACAAATGAATGATAATAATTTTATCGAAGATATATTTAAAAAAATATTTATAAATTAATTTAAGAGAAGATTATCAAGCAACTTGATAATTTTTTTATCTTGACAGCTGTATATATTCTGTATATATTAAATATATACAAATGAGGTGAATTATGGAAATTATTATCAGTAATTCGAATGGAGTTCCCATATATGAACAAATAAAAGAACAAATAAAAGTTAAAATAGTTTCTAATGAATTAAAAGAAAATGAACTATTACCTTCGATAAGAACCTTAGCCAAAGATCTCCGTTGTAGTGTCATTACCACCAAAAATGCTTATGAAGAATTAGTTAAGGAAGGTTATGTCAAAAATGTTCCATCTAAAGGTTTTTATGTAGCTAAAATAAATAAAGATATTGCTTTAGAAGAACAATTAAATAAAATAGAAGAATTATTTGATAAAGCCGTGAATATAGCCAAACTAAATAATATTAAAAAGAAAACCTTAAATGAAATGTTAAATATATTGTATGAGGAGAATAAATAAAAATGGAAAATGTTTTAGAAATTAAAAATTTATGTAAAAAATATGATAATTTTGAATTAAAAAATATTACTTTTACTTTACCCAAAGGAATGATTATGGGTTTTATCGGCGAAAATGGAGCGGGCAAAACCACAACTATCAAAGCGATATTAAATATTATTAATTCCTATCAAGGGGAAATTAAAATATTTGGTTTAGATAATAGGGAAGATGATAAAAAAATAAAAGAAGATATCGGGGTTGTCTTAGATGATATGTTTTTCCCCGAAATTCTCACTCCTAATGATATAAATAAAGCAATGCTAGATATTTATAAAAATTGGGATTCTAAAATGTTTTATGATTATTTAAAAGAATTTTCTTTATTACCCAATAAACAAATTAAAACTTTTTCTAAAGGAATGAAGAAAAAATTAGAAATAGCTACTGCTTTATCACATCATCCTAAACTTTTAATTTTAGATGAACCAACCTCTGGTTTAGACCCTATTGCAAGGTCTGAAGTTATCGAGATATTCCAAAATATTTTAGAAAAAGAAGAATGTTCTATTTTACTTTCTAGTCATATTACGACTGACTTAGAACATATGGCTGATTATATTACCTTCATTAATAATGGTGAAATTGTCCTATCCAAAACAACTGATGAACTACTTAATAATTATGGCTTGGTAAAATGTAGTGAAAAAGAATTTAAAAAGATCGATAAAAAAGATTATTTGAAATACAAGAAAACTAAATATGAATATGAAGTACTAGTCGAAAATAAAAAAGATTTTAAAACTAAATATAATATTTCGATAATTGATAAAATAACTTTAGATGATTTAATGGTTTTAATGATTAAGGGGGAAAAATAATGTTAGGATTTATAAAAAAAGATATCGCGATGATTAAAAGTAATTTTAAATTAATTGGAATATTAATTGTCGTGTATACGATAATGGGCTTAATGGGTGAAGTAGATATCTCATTTATCTTACCATTTATGAGTGTAATGATAATGATTTCGACCTTTAGTTATGATAATTATAACAACTGGGATGCTTATTCTATTTCCTTACCTAATGGTCGAAAGAATAGTGTCAAAGCTAAATATATTGCCACTATTTTAATGATTCTAGTTGTTTCAATTATAACTATTATTTTATCTTTTATTATTTCTTATCTAAATACTAAAAGCATTAATTATGGTCAAATACTAATCTCAATGTTTGGTGAAATCTTTGGGACATTATTAGTTTTAACTTTTATGTATCCGATTATTTATAAATTTGGGGTGGAAAAAGCTCGAATTGGCATATTTTTAATTGTGTTTGGGATAGTCTTCATTGGTGGCTTTCTTCTTCAATTTATCGATTTATCTTTAATAGCTAATTCTTTATCCTTTTTAGAAGATTACTTAATAATAATTTTATCGCTAATTATGGTAATGATGGTATATATATCTTATAAAATATCCGAAAAAATATTTAGTAAAAAAGAATTTTAAAAGAAATTATTTGTCTTAGACTACAACTAGTTTCTTTTTTTTGTTATACTATCAATAGTGGAGGACTTATGAAAAAGAAAATAATCATAATTTCAATAATTATTACGTTATTAGTTTTATTATTTCCCATTAAAAATCAATTAAAAGATGGCGGTTCGATCATATATAAATCATTAACTTATGAAATTGAATATGTTCATTCCCTAAAAATAGTCCAAGATGAAAAAATGTATAATGAAGGTCTTATTATTAAAATATTAGGCTTGGAAATATATAATAATGTTAAATAAAAGAGGTGTCTAAAAATGAAGATAAGTATTAAAAAATCGGGAATTGAAGCCGAAGGTAATTTAGAAGAAATTGCTAAAAAAGTAATTGATAATGCCGAAATAGAATGGAAAGAAAAGTTAGAATCAAAAACTAAATCGCAAAAAGAACTATTAGAATTAAAGCATAAAAACAAATTAGAAAATAAAATAATTAAAAGGTTAGATAATAAAAAATTACAAAAATATTATGAAAAAAGAAAAATAAAAGAATTAAATGAACAAGAAAAATCTCAAAAAATTTATAAAGTCTTAAGTATTATAATGTTTTTTATATATGGTATATTTACTATTTTAGCTTTTCAAAATTTATATATAGTACCTCTTATTATTGGCATAATTCAATTAACATTAATAACTATTGCTATTTTTTCAACAATGGATTGTTTAAAATTATTTAAAAATGATTATAAAATATGCTTTATGATTAGCCTTCTTTTAATAATCCCTTGGTTAGCTTTTGCTATTTAAAAATAAATATTTTTGTTAAAAAAATTACTTACATCAATTTAAAAAAAGTGTTATACTTAGCAAGTCGACACAGCTTTTAAAGCGTATAAACAATGACCTTGTTTATTTTTTTTGGCTTTTAGTTGTGTTTTTAGAAAGAAAAGGAGATTTTTTTATGGAAAATAACAACAAATATTTGGGAAAAGAAAAAGTATCAAAACTACTATTTAAATTTTCAATTCCCTGTATATTATCATTATTAATAAGTTCCTTATATAATATTGTCGATCAAATATTTATTGGGAATAGTAGTCTTGGATATTTAGGAAATGCTGCGACTAGTATCGTTTTTCCCATTACAATTATTTCGGTAGCTTTTGCCTGGGCGATTGGTGATGGATGTGCTGCCTTCTTATCTTTATGTCAAGGCCGAAAAGATACCAAAAATGCTCATATTGCTATTGGAAATGGCATCGTTATTAATTTTTTTATCAGTATTCTATTTGTTATCTTAGGATTTATATTTATGGATAAGTTATTATTTTTATTTGGAGCAAGTAATACAACCTTACCAATTGCAAAAACTTACTTTAAAATAATTTTAATGTTTATCCCAGTTTATATGTTAGCAAATGGCATGAATGCGATTATCAGGGCTGATGGAAGTCCTAAATTTTCGATGGCTTCTACTTTAGTCGGGGCCATAACTAATATAATTTTAGATCCAATCTTTATCTTTATTTTTAACTGGGGAATTGCTGGGGCAGCTTGGGCCACGATAATTGGTGAATGTCTATCATTAATAGTTTCTGTTATTTATTTTACGAAAACTAAAACTTTTAAATTAACGAAAAATAGTTTTAAACTTAATTTGGGTATCTTCAGTAATGTGATTAAACTTGGTGTATCAACATTTATTACCCAAATGAGTATTGTCGTTATTAGTTTAGTATGTAATATAATGTTAGCTAAATATGGGGCTTTATCAAAATATGGGGCCGACATTCCTATCGCGGTAATTGGTATATGTATGAAAGTATTTACGATAGTTATTAACATTGCTGTGGGTATTATTTTAGGGGCTCAACCAATTCTAGGTTATAATTATGGGGCTAAACAAAATGATAGAGTAAAAGAAACATTTAAATTAGCTTTAATCCTTACAATAATTGTAAGTTTAATATCAATGATTATCTTTCTTTTTTGTCCAAGTATTGTGATAAAAATGTTTGGTACTGAATCCGAATTATATATGGAATTTGCTCTTAAAACATTTAAAATATTCTTATTCTTTATTGTCTTAACTTGTATTATCAAAATAAGTAGTATCTTATTTCAAGCGGTTGGCGATCCTCTTAAAGCTTCAATAGTATCCCTTACTAGAGATATTGTCTTATTTGTTCCTTTAGTTATTATTTTACCTAAATTTATGGGAGTAGAGGGTGTTTTATATGCGGCGCCTCTTGCTGATTTACTAGGATTTATTATTACCCTTATCTTACTTATAATATTCTTCAAAAAGCTTGCTAATAAACAAACTAATATGGATGCTGCAACCAAAATATTAGATAGTAAAAATGGGGCAATTATTACGATAAGTAGAATGCACGGCTCAAAAGGAAAATATATTGGGGAACAAGTTGCTAAAAAACTAAATATTCCCTATTACTATAAAGAACTTACTGCGATTGCTGCGGAAGAAAGTGGTTTAGATAAAGAATTTATTTCTAAAATAAATCAAAGTAGCAATATTCTTCATGAACTCTATTTAACTACTACTCCGGTTAAATTTGCGATTGAAGCCCAAGAAAAAGTAATCAAACAAATTGCTTCGAAAGGCTCATGTGTTATCATTGGCCGAGCTGCAGATTATGTATTAAGAAATAATAAAAACTTAATTAGAATCTTTATTTATGCTCCCGAAGAATATCGTATTAAAAGTATAATGGAAATGTATAAAGATAATAAAACTACGGCCAAGAAAAATATGCTAAAATCTGATAAAAATAGAGCTAGTTATTATAAACTTATTTCCAATAAAACTTTTGGTGATGTAAATAATTATGATTTATGTATTGATTCATCCATTGGCGTAGAAAAAACAACGGAAATAATCTGTAATTTTATAAATAATAAAATTAAATAAGTATTTAGTTATTTATAAAATTTATGTTTATAATAATTTAAACGATTTTGATTTAGAAAAAGATTTAACAGGTTGTTTTGGCGAGTAAATATAATTGTAAAGGCTGACCGGAAATTAAGTAATGAATTTCTTGACAGTTTTTTTGCTTTAGAGATGGAAATTTTTTGGTTTGTAAAATGGTTGGAGTTTTCCAGTAGTATACTATTAACTAGTGTATTCTCACTTTTTTGTTTTGTTGTACATATCAACTCTTTTAGGTAATTTCTTTGCAGCTTTTGCAGTTTCTTCTTCAAATAAAAGAATAGGTTTAATATTAAATGACTTGGCAATTGAATCAATGTTTTTACAGGTTAAATTAGCATCTCCATTTTCTATTGTACTAATGTAAGCCATTTTAAATTTTGTTTTATTAGCAAATTGCTCTTGGGTTAAATTGTTTTGATATCTATACCATTTAGTATTCAATCCAATTAATTCCATTGAAGTCATTTAAAATCACCACTTTATTATATTATTTATTATTAAGATATAAATTATTCATATATAAATTATAAAATTTATGTGAAAATAAATTAACTCCACTAAAACTTATTAAGATATATCGAAATAAAAATGTTTTCAATTTAGAATTTTTATAGTATAATTTAATCGAAAGGAGTTATTCTTCAAATTTTAGAAAAGGAGTGAGTTTAATGAGAAGAATCTTATTAGTTTTTACTAAGTTATTTGTATTATCAATATTATTTGTGGGATTATTAACTGGTTGTTCAAATGATGCTGAACCTAATTCAATCGGTACAAATTCAAATAGTAATGGATCAAGTAGCGGTAGTCAAAATGGAAATTATTCAAGTAGTGAATTAGAGAAAAATATTACAAGTAGCGGAGCAGTAACAGAATTAGGTAAATTAGTTGTATTCGTAAAAAATAATAATAAATTAACTGTGGATATGGAAATTGAAGTTGAATTTTATGATGCTAATGGAACAATTGTAGGAAGTGATTCTGAAGATTTACAAGCAGTAGGAGTTAACGGAGAAATTGCGGTTGAAATGTGGAGTACACCAGCAAGTTTTGATAACTACAAAATATATGTAGATGTGGAACAAACTGATGAAATTTCATATTATGATCAAGTTGAAGTTACTCATAACAATAATGGCAAAGAAATAGCTGTTCAAGTAAAAAATAATTCACAAGATGTTATTGAATTTATAACAGTTTCTGTTGTTTATTATCAAGGTGATAAAGTTGTTGGTATTGATGATAGTATTGAAAGTGATATAAAAAGTGGAAGATCAGCAAACTTTAATTTAGCTTTTCCATATAATAAAAAATATAAGGATGTAAAATTTGATAATTATAAAGTGTTTGTTAATGAAGCATATTCTTACAATTGGTAATATGGAGGTAAAAGATTATGGCAAAAGTAAATTGTAAAAAATGTAATCAGGAAATTGAAGAAAATTCTTTTTTCTGCCCAAATTGTAAGAAATTAAACAAAATACCTATATGGTTAATAATTATAGTAGTATTTTTATCAATCATTACTTTTAATGGCGCAATTGAAAACAATAATCTAAGCTTAACTAGTAATAATGGAATAGAAACAAATACAAACAACAATGATCATAATGATGCAACTGTAGATCAAAAAGAAAATTTAAGTGAAGATAAAGTAAGTAATGAACAAAAAAATATTGAAAAAAATGAAAATTCTTCAGTTGGAAGTTCATCTAATTCTAATAATAGTACTACAAACTCTAGTAGCAATTCGAATAAAACATCAACAAATAATTCAACAAACAACTCTAATAGCAATTCAAATAAAACATCAACAAATAATAATACATCTAGCAGTAATGATTCAAATAATAATACAGCAAATAATACTACTTCTAATAGCGGAAATTCTTCAAGTGGAAGTTCTGCTACAACAAGTCAACAACAAGCTTTAAGAAAAGCAAAAGAATACTTGAATGTAATGGCATTTTCCCATGATGGATTAATCAATCAATTAAAATACGAAGGCTTCTCTGAAGAAGATGCAACTTATGGCGCTGATAATTGTGGTGTAAATTGGAATGTTCAAGCATTAAAGAAAGCAAAAGAGTATTTAAGTTCTATGGCTTTTTCTTACAGCGGATTAAAAAAACAATTGGAATACGAAAAGTTTACTAGTTCACAAGCAACTTATGGTGTTGATAACTGCGGCGCAGATTGGAATGCTCAGGTTGTAAAAAAAGCAAAAGAGTATTTAAATGTAATGGCATTTTCCCATGATAGTTTAATTAATCAATTAAAGTACGAAGGTTTTACACAAACTCAAGCTGAGTATGGTGTATCACAAAATGGTTTATAATTATTTTAAGCAGAAATCCAAAAGAAACATTATAACTAATGGGTTTCTGCTTTTAACTATCTTATATATAGGATAGTAACACACTACTAAGTCGGTAAAACAACTTAGTAGTATGCAAAGATATAAATCCCTTTTGAAACCCCATTAAAGCAAACTTTGGAAAATGCTCTTAATGGTAAAATACTAGAAACAGATGTTGTACTTACGAAAAATTATTTGAATGAAGAAGAAATTAAAGAACTAAATATTCTTGTATCGATTATATTTAGATTTTACTAAGCACTAATTAAAATTAGGCCATATCATTTCGATGAAAGAATGGAAAGAAAAATTAGAATTATTTTTAAAAATAAATGAATATAACATTTTAAAAAATAATGGTAAAATTAAAAGAGAAATAGCGGATTAATTAGCCATTGATGAATATCAAAAATATCGAGTTGTACAAGATAGACAGTACATATCTGATTTTGATGAATTATTAATTAAAACTCAAAATATAGAAAAATAAATGATGAGGATTATATTCTATTACAGATATACTTAAGGCAAAAGATAAAGATTTTATCCGATTGTTTTAGAAATAGAAATACTATCGAATTTTTAGAAATTTGGGAAGAATTTCATAATTCAAATTTTAAATAGTTATATGATAATTGATATAAAAACTTAAAATGCAACTAAAAGTTGGTAGTTTAAAATTATTTTTATATTTATAATTTTTATAAACAAAGGAGGTACTCTAAATGAAATTTGGAGACAACTTAAAAAAAATAAGAATTTTAAAAAAACTATCTCAAGAAGATTTAGCCCAAAAAGTAAAAGTATCTAGGCAATCTGTAAGTAAATGGGAAACTGGAGATGCTTATCCATCGATGAATAATTTATTAGAATTATGTAAAATTTTCCATTGTAAAATAAATGATTTAGTAAATGATAGTATCGTTGATATGGATTTCCTTAGTGATGAAGTTAAAACTAAAGTTGTAAGTTTAAAAAAAGAAGAACAAAAGAAAATGAAAGCTTTAAGCAAAATTATTTCTGTCATATCTAAAATAGGAAGAATATTCTGTTATATTGCCATTTCCTTTCTTTGTTTAAGTTTAATTACTTCACCTTATTTGATTGATAAAGTTGTGATAAAAGAAAATAATTTAACTTTGAATTTTCCTAGTCATAATATTAATCTTTTAGAAGAAAATGATAAAATAGTTTTAAAAGTTGGAAGATTTGTTTTAGCTGATGCTGATAAAGAATTTTTAAATACGAAAGTAGTATCAATATTTGAAAATAATAATAAAGCCAAAATAATCGGTTATATTGAAACGGGTTTTGCTTGTCTTTTAGTAGTAATTATTTTGACATCTATAATATTTAAGCATTTAGAAACTTTATTTGATAATATTAATAAAGGAGAAACCCCATTTACTTTAGAAAATGTTATTTTAATCAAGAAAATTGCTTGGAAAATGATTATTATAATTATAATGACAAATATTGGTGGTGGTGTATTTGAATTATTATTAAGTTCGGATGTAAATGTCGAATTTGAAATTTATGATTTAGTAGAAATATTATTCTTATTTAGTTTGTCATATATATTTGAATATGGAAGATTATTAGGACTTGAAACTAAAGGTCAAATGTATGGTAATAATGAATAAGAATAGAAACGGGTATTTAATAAAATAAATCTGTGTAAGTAAACCATTTATATGGTTTTTTTCATTTTTATAGTAAAATAATCAAAAAAGTATTTACAAACAAATGTTTGTATAGTAAACTATTACTAGTTCGAAAGTTAAGGGGGAATAAAAAATGAAAGAACAACTTATAAAAATTGAAGATACGGAGAAAGGTTTCGAAAGTATAAAACATACTGATGAATATGGTGTTGAATATTGGTATGCAAGAGAACTGCAAGTTGTATTAGATTATAAAGAATGGAGAAAATTCGAAAATGTAATTAAAAAAGCTCAAGAGGCTTGTCATAATAGCAATATCAACCCAAAATATCATTTTGGCGGCGTCGACAAAACGATAAAAATGCCTAAAGGAGCTAGTAAACAAATTAATGATTATAAACTTACAAGATATGCTTGTTATTTAATTGCTCAAAATGGAGATAGTAGAAAAGAAGTTATTGCATTAGCTCAAACTTATTTTGCGGTTCAAACAAGAAAGCAAGAATTAAGTGAAAAAGAATATAGTGAACTATCTGAAGATGAAAAAAGATTTTATCAACGAAATTTAACGAGAAAAGGAAATTATTCTTTAAATCAAGCAGCTAAAAATGCTGGGGTTAAAAATTTTGACCAATTTCATAATTCAGGATACAAGGGTTTATACAATGGTGAAACTGCGGATGATATAGCTAAAAGAAAAGGATTAAGATATCGCGAAGATATTTTAGATAATATGGGTAGTGAAGAATTAATTGCTAATTTGTTTAGAATTTCGCAAACAGAGCAAAAGTTAAAAAGAGAAAATATTAAATCAGAAAGTGAAGCCAATAAAACTCATTATGAAGTTGGGAGTAAAATAAGACAAACAATCAAGGAATTAGGTGGAACAATGCCAGAAGAATTACCAACACCTAAGAAAAGCCTTAAAGAATTAGAAAAAGAAAATAAGTATAAAAATAGCAAATTATTGCAATAATCTCGACAAATGGAAACATTTTTTAGAGCAATTTAATTAAATAAAAATAATTTAATAATTTGGCAGACGCGTCTGCAAAATTGACGAGGTGGTTTAAAGATGATAGAAATTAAATTAAATGTAGAATATGCATTAAGGGATATAAATAAACCAATTGGGGTTAGTTCATATGAATTATCAGAATATTTACCACCTGAAATTT
>CANPZX010000038.1 GCA_947589195.1 uncultured Bacilli bacterium
TCTTTTATTTTTCTTAAATCTTTCTAATTTCATTTTTATCCTCTTTTCTATTGTTATCTATAGTATAAAATAAATTTAATTTAATTGCAATTACTTTAAAAGCAAAAAAACTTTTGACATCTTTTGTCGAAAGTCTTGTTTTTCTTATTTAGCTATTTATAATAGGCAATCGTGTTGTGATAAGACAAGTGCTATTATTACAACATAGTTAAGGGTAAGTTCAATATATTTAATTGTTATTCTCTAATTTTATATTCAACATTATTAAATTTTAGTCAAACTTAATCCATTCCTGTTTTTGTTATTTGTAATTTTTACCCTAGTTTTAAAAAGAACTTACCCTTCTATAAATTAATCATTCAAATCATAATTTTCAATAGCTACTCTTTCAACAACAAATAACATAACAATTACATTGATAGTAAAACTTCCCCCATATGATAAAAATGGTAAAGGAACACCTGTTAAAGGAATTAAAGCTAAAACTCCCATTAAATTAACTATTAAATGTAATAAAATTAAAGCAAATGTTCCATAACATAAAATCATATTTCTTATATTACCTTTGGCATTTTTGCCAATTTTTAAAATTCGATATAAAATATAAATATAACCTATTAAAACTAATATACCAACTATCGCTCCTAGTTCTTCAACTAAAATAGGATATATAAAATCCGTATGAGCTTCTGGTAAATATAAATATTTTTGGGTGGAATTACCAAGTCCTACTCCAAATAAACCCCCATTATGAATAGCAATAAAACCATTACAGACTTGATAACCAGTATCTTCGGTATACCTAGAACAAGGCGATTTAAATTGTAAACGACTAAGTTGGCGAGAATTTAAAATATCTGCCCCACTGTAAAGTACCGTAATTAATAAAATAACCCCGCCAATTCCTAAAAATTTTAATAATTTAATTTGATTTTTTTTAGGAAATGGAACAATTAAGAAAATTAAAAAAGTAATCCCCGCGATAATTAATGCTCCCCCTAAATCGGGTTGCATGGCTACTAAAATAAAAATTATAAAAGCGACCGCGATAGGAATTAAATTCATATAAATTGATGAATTTTTTTTCTTAAGACTTTTACGATAAAAACAAGCCATCCAAATAATTAAAACTGATTTAGCAAATTCGGCAGGTTGTAAGTTAAAAATACCTATTCGATACCAACTAATCGCATGATTCGTTACTTTCCCATAGAAAAATAAACCAATTAAGGATGCGACAATCCCAACAATTAAAAATGGCGATAATCCATTATAATATTTGGTAGGAAAATGAACTACCGCAATAAAACCGATTAAAAAAGCTGCTAAAACAAATAAAGCTTGTCTTATAAAAAAATGATATGAAGAAACATTATAACGTAAAACTGCCGAGACAGAAGAAGCACTTAAGATTACTACTAAACCAATTATAGAATATAAAATCATCATTAATAATAAAGGGATATCCATTTTTTGTAAAAGTTTCTTCATTATTTTCACCCTATATTAATAATAACATAAATATTTATCCTCGCAAGTAAATTTAAGCAAATAAATGCCAATTAGACATTTAAAAGTAGCAATTTTTAGCTTTTTAAATAAACTATATTAGATACATAAAGGAGGTATAAAGTATGTATTATTACGGAAATAACGGCTACTACGGCGCTGGTTATTCTGGTGGTTATGGCACTCCTTGCTGTGGAGGAAATACTGGTTATGCCGGATATACTTCAGGCTATGGAATTGGCGCAGCTATTTGGATCGTCCTATTTATCCTTCTTGTCATCATTATCGGTGCAGGCTGGAATTGGGGCAATAACAACAATTAGGAAGTTTCATCTTCCTTTTTTTTATTTTTGTGGTAAAATATTTGTCGAAAGAAAGGGAGTTTTATGCAATTACCTGATTTAGTTATCTTAGATGAAAAGGAAAAAATTTTACATAAACCTAGTCAAGAAGTTAAATTTCCTTTAAATGAAGAAGATAAAAAAAGAATTAATGATATGCTTTTATATTTAAAAATGAGTCAAATTGATGAAGAAAGAGAAAAGTATGATTTACGAGCCGGAATGGGACTAGCTTATGTCCAACTGGGAATTTTAAAAAGAATTTTTGTTATTGTGAATGAAGAAGAAGATCACTCTTTTACTAATTATGTCGTTATTAATCCCAAAATCATAACTCATAGTGAAGAACTTATTTATGTTGGTGAAGGTGAAGGTTGTTTAAGTGTCAACCGGGAAGTTGAAGGTATTGTTCCAAGATATGCTAGAATTACAGTCAAAGCTTATGACATAGATGGAAACCCTTATACTATTCGAGTTCGAGAAGAAGTAGCCATCGCTTTTCAACATGAAATTGATCATTTAGATGGCATATTATTTCCCGATAAAATTGATCCGAAAAATCCTTATAAAAACATTAATAATATGCGGGAAATTTAAAAGATTGTAGCAAATTATTTAAACTACAATCTTTTTTATTAAATAAATTAATTTACATCACTTTCTTTAATAATATATACTGGTCTTTTTTTTACTTCTAAATAAGTTTTAGATAAATATGCCGAGCTAATTCCAAGACAAAATAATTGAATCCCGGATACAAAGAAAATAATACAAACCAGTGATGGCCAACCACTTACCGGATCGCCAAAAATTAAAGTTTTAAAGATAATTATTAAAATTAAAATAAACGAGATTAAACAAAATAGTATACCTAAAAAGGTAGCAATTACTAAAGGAGCAGTAGAAAAAGCAATTATGCCATCAAAAGCATAAACGAGTAATTTCCAAAAATTCCATTTGGTTTTTCCGGCTACTCTTACGACATTTTCATATTCTAACCATTTAGTTTTAAAACCCACAAAGCTAAATAAACCTTTCGAATAAC
Organism: uncultured Bacilli bacterium; assembly: GCA_947589195.1. GTDB lineage: Bacteria > Bacillota_I > Bacilli_A > RF39 > UBA660 > MGBC108787. The sequence goes on from CANPZX010000038.1 coordinate 2,896, forward strand.
GATTATATTCTTCTAAACTAAGAATGGCCTCGACTACTTGTTTTTTCATTAACCGAAAATCTCTAGCTCCAGGTACCATTTCCGTTTTACTAATTTTAGCAATAATTTTATAAAACATATTGGCGAAGAAACTCCGAATGATGGGCTCCCCTTTTCGCGTTTTTCGTCTAACTCCCACAGTATCATAATCTTCATCCTTTAAATAATGATACATTTCTAAAAGCATTTTAGGAGGATCTTGTAAATCAGCATCCATTAAGGTTATATAATCACCATTTGCTTTACTTAAACCTGCATAAATCGCCGCTTCTTTACCAAAATTGCGGGAAAAAGATAAATAATGAACATCTTTATCTTTGCTAAAATCTTTAATAATTTCTAAGGTATGGTCTTTGGAACCATCATCGACAAATAAAAGTTCTAACTTAACATTTTTCTCTTTAAATTCTAAAGCTACTTTTTTTATTTCTTCATAAAATAAAGGTAAACTTTCTTCTTCGTTATAACAAGGAACAATAACGGTAATTACTTCTTTTTTCATTCTCCACTCTCCATCAAATAGATTACACTTAATTCATCTTTTAACAATTCTTTAGTCTTTTTATAACCTAAATCTTCGACTTCTTGTAAAATTTTATTAGTATCAAAATAAGCTTCTAATCGTAAAACAAATTTATCGTTTAAATGAGTATCATTTTCGATATATTTTAGTTCATCATTATTGTAATTAATTACAATTGATTCACGGTAATTAAGCATTTCTTTAATATTTTTTAGATAAGTAAAAGTATTATCCGTAATAAAGACGGCGGGATATTCTTGATAATTTTTCGAAACATCACTAGTAGCTTTATATCCTTGATATAAAAAACTAGGAGTTTTGGTAAATAAAGTAAATAGATTTAAGATTACAATAATTAAACATAGCCATTTAATATTTAGAAAACTATTTAAACTCCACACTATACTTAAAACAACTAAAGGAATGATTAGCATTATGTATCTAATTTCTAAAAAAGGAACAATTTGGACAATTATTAAAAAATAGATTAAAGCAGGAATGGCCACCAAAACATAATTAAATTCTTTATTTTTTATTAAATTATAGATTATTAAAATCAAAATTATAATTGGTAGCCAACCTAGATTATCAAAAACAATCTTTTGGAAAGTATTAAGGCGACTTAAATAACCCGTATTAGCCATTGAGCCAACTCCCCGACCCCCAAATAAAATATGATTTATAGCCGATGGGAAAATTAATAACCCTAACAAAGCCGCGATAATATGAACAATTAAATATTTCCGTATTCCCAAGTAATCCTTCTTTTTCATTAAATAGATAAACATCATTATAAAAATAACTAAGGCATATATTACAAAGAAATATTGGGTTAGAAAACCACAAGTAGTAATAAGGATAAAACCAATATAATCCCCTTTTTTAAATTGAAAATCTTGATTTTTTAGTTTTAAATTATAGTATAAGTAAGCTAAACAAAAAAAGGTTAACATCGTATACATTCTTTGAAAAGTAACGGTATTTATTAAAGCTAGAGAAAAATCATAAAATAATAAGGTAGGAATAATTAGATTTTCTTTTTTTAATACTTTAGCTATTTTAACTAACATTAAATTAATAAGACCAAAAAAGATTAAATTGAGAATAAAAATATTATGCAAAGTAAAATTGGGCAAAATAGCTGAGATAAAAAACGTAAGAATATAAAATAATGGGGGATGAACATCATCGACTTGGTTTTGATAAACATCTTTAATATTACTATTAGCAGTAAAAGATACATAATCTTTTACTTGATCTTTGGTTAACCAAAGAGGGGGCTTTTCACCTCTAGTTTTATATAGTAAACCAGTATTCCATATTTCACTTACGGATGAAGATATCGAATATACTTCATCTTCGTGATAACCATACTTATGAAATTCACAATATACTAACATTATTGAGCTTAAAAGAACAATTACTAAAATTAAAATATTTTGCTTATTTTTTTTCATATTTCAACAACTTTCTTATCTTTATTATATAATATCAAATAAAAATTACAACTTATAATTAAAAAATTTAGAAACTAAGTTCTAAACTTTTAACTTTCACTGGTAGCAAGTTTAACACTAACAACTTTACTTACACCTGATTCTTGCATGGTAATTCCATATAAAGTATCGGCATATTCCATTGTTTTCTTTTTATGAGTTATTAAGATAAATTGGCTACTATCTTTTTTACTTTGTAAGTATTTACCAAAACCATCGACATTAGCTTCATCTAAGGCTGCTTCAACTTCATCTAAAATACAGAAGGGAACCGTTTTAACATTTAAGATGGCAAAAAGTAAAGATATCGCCGTTAAGGTTTTCTCTCCCCCACTTAAGAAACCAATCGATTTTAATTTTTTACCGGGAGGCTCAGCAATAATTTCAATACCCGTTTCTAAGATATTATCTTCATCAGTTAGTTTAAGCAAGCCTTGTCCTCCTTTAAATAATTTTCTAAAGACAATACTAAATTCTTGGCTTATAGCTTGGAATGATTCTTTAAATTTTTGCGTCATAATTTCATCCATCTCATTAATAATTGCTAAAAGATTGGTACTAGCTAACTCTAAATCACTTTTTTGATTATTTAAGAAATCATATCTAGTTTTAACTCGTTCATATTCTTCGATAGCATAAGTATTAACTTCCCCTAAAGCATCTATATCATTTTTTAAGCTACTTACTTTTAATCGGGCAGTATCAACAGGTATATCTAATATGTAATCTAATTTAGCTTTTTCATAAGTAAGATTGTAATTTTCATTTAAACTTAAAAGTAAATTATCTAATTTAATATCAACTTTACCTAAATTTACTTCTTTATTCTTTAAATCATTTTGTAGTTTATTATAATTAGTATTCTTTTCCCGATATAATTTATCTAATTCATTTATTTCATTAGTTAAATTAAATTTTTCATTTTTTAGATTTTCTAAATTACGCGCAATGATATTTTTTTGGGCATCACTTTCATTAAGTTTTTCTAATAATTCCATTAATTTTTCATCAATATCATTATTTTTAAGGGCCATACTTCCTTCTAGTTCTTTATTTAAACTACTCCGTTTTTGACTTTTATTATTTAAAGAATCTAGTTTTTCTCGTAATAATTCTTGAGCCATGATTAAATGGCGATTATAGTCTTCACTATTTTTTTGAACTAGTTCTATCTCAGTATTTAAATTATTAAGAGTTGTTTTATTAGTTTCTAAGGTTTCCTTTTTTTCTGCTAAAGTATTTTTAACAATTTCTAAATCTTTTTTATCTTTTAAGGTTCCATAATTATTTTTTAAAGTACCACCAGTTATAGAACCACCCGCATACATTATTTCACCTTCTAAAGTGACTACCCGATACTTATGTTCTAAGATTCTTCCAATTAAATTCATAGCTTCAATATTTTCGACTACAATAACATTTCCTAATTGATTTTTGATAATATTTTCATATTTTTCTTGATAGGAGACAAGATCACTAGCAATACCAATAAAACCATTTATTTTTTCAATACGCATCTTGATATCTGGTTCAACATAACGAGCTTTTATTATATTTAAGGGGAAAAAGGTTGCTCTACCTAATTTATTATCTTTTAAATAATTAATGCAATCTTTGGCTACTTCTTCATCATCCACAACTAAGTAATTAACGGCATTTCCTAATATCGTATCCATCGCCGTAAGATAGTTATTATCAATAGTCATTAATTTGCCAATCGTATTATGAATACCGGTGATTTTCGGATTATTTAAAATTCTTTTGACAGCTTCGGGCATTTTTAAATCACTAGAAATATTATTTTCTAAAATTTCTAATTTATTTTCTAACTCCATAACTTCCCGTTCCGCTAAATAAATTTTATTATTTAAAGTATTTCGTTTTATTTTCAGAGTGGCTTCTTCTTCTCTAATTTTATTAAATTTTTCTTCCCAAGAATTTACTTCTTTGCGGGAGGAAATGATTTCATTATCTAATATTTTAATATTTTTATCTAACTCTAAAAGTTCTTCTTTTAATTTTAAAATATTATTATCGACAATTTGGGCATCACCCATAAATTTTTTACGTTCGGTATACATTTGGCGTTCATTTTCTAAACTCATATATTGATTAGTAATATCTAAAAGATTGGTATTAGTTTTAGTTATTTCTTCATCTAATTTAAGACTTTTTAATTTAAGAGTTTCTAGTTTACTTACTTGGTCTTTACTCGTTGTATCACTATCTAAAAGTTGGTTATTTAATTCATCAATTTCTTTTTTTAATTTTTGATAAGTTTCGTTTAATGATGTAATATCTAAAACCATTAAAGCAATTTCGGTATTTTTTAATTCTTCTTTAAAACCAAGGTATCTTTTGGCAATCATACTTTGTTCTTTTAAGGGTTCAATAGTTTTAGATAATTCATCAATTACTAAATCTACTTTTAAGATATTATCTTTAGTTTGTTCTAATTTTTTTAAACTTTCATTTTTCCGTTTTTTATATTTTAAAACCCCCGCGGCTTCTTCAAATATAGCTCTTCTTTCGATTGGTTTACTATCAATTATTACTTCGACTTCCCCTTGACTTATAATGTTAAATGAATCATTCCCGGCCCCACTATCTAAAAATAAATCGGTAATGTCTTTTAAGCGAACTTTACTATTATTGATATAGTAATCACATTCGCCATTTTTATATAAAACTCGTTTTATTTCTAGTTCTGAAAAGTCGGTATTTAAATAATGATCGGAATTATCAAATGTTAAAGCAACAGTCGCATTTGAAGAACTATTACGTGATAAGGAGCCATTAAAAATGATATCACTCATGGAGCTACTACCCCGTAAGTTTTTAATTGATTGTTCACCTAAAACCCATCTAATGGCATCAACAATATTGGATTTACCACTACCATTAGGTCCCACAATTGCCGTGATGTTATTCTCTAGAACAATATTGGTTTTCTCGGCAAAAGACTTAAATCCATCTAGTCTAATACTTTTTAAATACATACAAATCCCTCTTTACTTAGTACATCTTTTTTTGTAGGCATCTTCCGCCGCTTTTTGTTCAGCTTCTTTTTTACTTTTGCCTTCTCCTTTACCATAGACAATATCATCAATTCTTACTTCCACGGTAAATGTTTTATCGTGAGCTGGTCCGGTCTCACTTACAACAACATATTCTAAACTGTTTTTATTGGTTTGAACCATCTCTTGCAAGATAGATTTATAATCAAAGATATAATGAATATTTTTTTCAATATTAGGAATTATTATTTTATAGATAAAATCTTTAACAACTTCTAAACCTTTTTCTAAATAAATAACGGCTAAAACACTTTCAAAGACATCAGCGACAATAGTTTTATTGATATTATTTTCTTGGCCTTTACCAACACGAATATATTTTTTTAAGTTAATTTGTTCGGCATAAGCATCAAGAGCTTCTTCACAAACATAACTAGCCCTGATTTTACTCATTGCTCCTTCATCATAATTGGTATTTAAATAAAAATATTCACTCGTTACTAATTCTAAAACGGCATCGCCTAAAAATTCTAAACGTTCATAATTTGGAAAATTATGTTCATTGGAATAAGAAGTATGCGTAAGAGCAATATTTAATAAATTAGTATTTTGAATCTTTATTCCATAACTTTCTAAAACATCTAGCATAAATCCTGCCTCCCATAATACACCCATTATAACATAAAACCTTGGAGTTTTAACAAAAAAATTATATTTTACTTTAACTTTATTCTGTAGTAAAATTAAGGTGGTGATGCTATGAAGCGTATCTTAATATTTTTAATAAGGTGCTATCAAGTAATCCCCTTTGCTTCTCACAAATTATGTCGCTTTACTCCTACTTGTAGTGAATATATGTTAGAAGCAATTGATAAATATGGTGTACGAAATGGTTTAAAGTTAGGACTTAAAAGACTTAAAAAATGTCGACCTAATGGTGAATTTGGTTATGACCCGGTTCCCAATAGAATTGAGGATGTGAAAATGAAAAAAATTAAAATTGTTTTTATCTTATTGATTGGTTTACTTTTTACAACTGGATGTGAAACGAATAATACTAAAAGTTTAAATATTTTAACTACTGTTTACCCTATTACTTATATTTTAGAAAATATTTATCCAGAAGGAACGATTACTAGTATTTATCCTAGTGGTGCGAAAATCAATGAATATACTCTTACTACTAAACAAATTAAAGATTATAGTAAAAATGATATTTTTGTTTATAATGGTTTAGCTAATGAAATGAATACAGCCAGAAATTTAATTAATCAAAACAATAAATTAAAAGTAATTGATGTAGCTTATGGTTTAAAAAATGAAAATGGGGTGGAAGAACTTTGGTTATCACCTAATTATTATTTAATGCTCGCAACGACGATTAAAAATAATTTAAAAGAATTTACAAATAATAAATATACTAATGAAGAAATTGAAGCTAATTATGAAAAATTAGAAGAAAAATTATCGATGTTAGATGCTGAATTAAGAAATATTGCTAGAAGTGCTAATGATATAAATAAAGGGACAATTATTACTTCTTCTGATGTCTTTAAATATTTAAATAGTTATGGATTTAATGTTATTTCCCTAGCTGATGAAAATAATTTAACTAATATTAGTTTAAATAATATCAAAAATAATTTTAAAAATAGTACTTATTCTTATATTTTAATGCGTGATACTGATACTAAAACTGATTTAATTAAAGAATTAGAAACGAATTATAATGCTAAAATTATTGTTATTAATACAATGCAAACTTTAAGTGAAGAAGATATGAAAAACAATGAAGATTATTTAAGTATTATAAATACTTTCTTAGAACATATCCGGAATATTACTTTGGGTGAATAAATTTATAATTGACTATCCTAAAAAATTATATTAAAATTAGTATAGTCTTTTTGATGGAGTGATACTCAAGAGGCTGAAGAGGCGTCCCTGCTAAGGATGTAGAGTGGGTTTTCTGCTGCGAGGGTTCAAATCCCTCTCACTCCGCCATTTAAAAATAATAAAAACTTTAGAAAATCTCTAAAGTTTTTTTAAGGCATATTCATTTAAATTCTTTACTTTAATGCGATGAGCCATCAGAATAAAAAATAAAGAAATTAAATATAAAGGAATTAAAATAAGATAGTCAATTAGACCTAAATTATTTTTAACATAATCATAAATTAAATTACTTAAAGAATAGATAATTCCTACGATACCAGTTATATTTAATCTTACTAATCTAAGCCAACTCGATTTGCCTAAACTAGTTTTTTTATATTCAGCTAATAATTCTTTTTTTTCTTTTTTATTTAATCTTTGATATTTATTTTTCATGATTTAACTACCTCGTTATTAAAATAGCATTAATTAGTTAAAATAGCAACAAAAAATGGTTGGCGTAATTCATTATGGGGTGTTTTTTCAATAAACCCTACTCTAATTTGATAACAAGGATTAATGGTAGTTATTTTTTCTTTTAAATCAATAATTGGATATTTTTTTTCTTTTACTTTCTTTAACATTTCATAAGCAGGATTATTATCATAAATTAATACTTTACCCACATAATAGAAGTTGTTTTTATCCCTTTTAGCTAAATATACTTTTAGATAGTTTGTAAATTTAATATAACCAATAGCATAAAAATTTTGATAGTGATAATTCTTAATTTTAAGCCAGTTATTACTCCTCGTATTTATTTCATAAGTACTATCTTTTTTCTTAGCTACAATTCCTTCTAAATTATGTTTTTTGGCAAATTGAAATAACTTTTTTCCTTGTTTAGGATAAGCCTTACTTATTAAAAAATTAGCATTTTCCGGAAAAGTATTTAAAACTTCTTTTCTTTGTTCTAAAAAAACTTTAGTAAGATCTTTATTAGCATATAGGCAATCAAAAGCTACAAATACAACTGGTAAATTTATACTTTGTACTTTAATTTTAGTTTTATCTTTTAGATGGGCTCGTTTTTGTAATTCCAAAAAAGAAGGTAAACCATCTTTAAATACAACTATTTCGCCATCTAAAATATATTTACCTTTTCTTTTTAAAATTTGTAATTCGGGATAAAGATGAGTAATTTCAGTGTGATGACGATTATAAATTTTAACTTGTTTTTCATCAATAAATAAAAGAGCTCGATAACCATCAAATTTTAATTCAAATAAATAATCGTCATCATCAAAAGGGGTAGTTATTTCACCTAAAAGCATTGGCTCAAAGCTTCGATTTTCAAATAAATTATTCATGCTTTTAAACTAGCCTCAAGAGCTTCCATTAAGTTGGTAATCTTTTTTTTCTTTTTACTCTTAACGGGTTTTATCTCGGCACCTTTAATTTTTTCATTAAGGGCTTTTTTTACTTTAGTTTGATATTCATCAATATATTTTTGGGGTTCAAACTCGGCGGATAAACCATCAATAAGTTTTAAGGCTAAATCTAATTCTTTTTCGGTAATTTTACTTGTTTCTTCTAAATTTCCTAAATGAATCTCTTCATCAAAATATAAAGTAGTCATAATTATTCTTTCTTCCCCTAGCCTTAAGATAACATAATAAAATTTTGTGCCAATTATAGTTTTAGCTAAAGCTACTTTTTTACTTTTTTTCAAAGCTTCTTTAAATAATGTATAAGCTTTCATTTTCTTTTCAATACTAATGACATAACTTTTTTCAAAATATATGGGATCAATTTCACTAAGTTTGACAAAAGCAATTATTTCAATAGTTTTTTCATCTTCCGTCTTTAAACGTTCAAATTCTTCATCCGTAATGATAACATAATCATCTTTTTGGTATTCATAACCACGAACAATATCTTTTTGTTTAACTTGTACTTTACAAACGGGACAATATTTTAGATATTTTATGCGATGTTTACATTTTTTATGTAATTGATTAAATGCTGTATCATTATTTTTTATCACAGGATTAATTACAATTGGAATATTTACTAAACCAAAAGATATCGAAGTTTTTAAATTAGCCATATTCTTCACCATTAATAATATGGGTCGTTTTTAACAATTTTATTAATTTTATCTTCTTTTTTGGGAAATTTATGTTATAATTAGAAAGAAGTTTCAAGTTATGTCTCCTTAGCTCAGTTGGTAGAGCAACTGACTCTTAATCAGTGGGTCTGGGGTTCGAGCCCCCA
>CANPZX010000039.1 GCA_947589195.1 uncultured Bacilli bacterium
GCTCAGCTGGTTAGAGCGCACGCCTGATAAGCGTGAGGTCGGAGGTTCAAGTCCCCCCAGGCCCACCATTTTGTTTTTGGCCAGTTGGTGAAGTGGCTTAACACACCACCCTTTCACGGTGGCATTCATGGGTCCGAATCCCATACTGGTCACCAAATTAAAAATCCAAAACCCCACAAAAAAGGGTTTTTTTGTTTAAAAATTTTAAGAAGGAGACATGAAATGAATAAAAATGAAATAATCTTATTTGAAAATCAAAATGTTAAACTAGAAGTAAATATGCAAGATGAAACCGTCTGGCTTACTCAAGAACAAATGGCTACCTTATTTGGAAAAGACCGGAAAACTATTACTAGACATATTCAAAACATCTATAAAGATGGCGAATTGGAAGAAAATTCAGTATGCTCATTTTTTGAGCATACCGCTCGAGATGGTAAAAATTACCAAGTTAAATATTACAATCTGGATATGATTATTAGTGTTGGTTATCGGGTTAAAAGTCAAAACGGGGTAATCTTTAGACGTTGGGCTAATAACATTCTTAAAGATTATTTAATTAAAGGTTATGCTGTTAACCAAAAAAGATTAAATTATTTGGAAAAAACTGTTAAACTCTTAGATATTGCAAGTCGGGGCAATGAAAGAATAAGTGGAGATGAAGCAAAGGAAATATTAAATGTAATTAATAATTATTCTAAAGCTTTAGATTTACTTGATGATTATGATCATCGGACTTTAAAGAAAGTTAAAGGACAAAAAAATAATATAATTATTACTTATGAAGAATGCCTAAATATTATTAATAAACTAAGATTTAATAGTGAATCTTCCCTATTTGCCTTAGAAAGAGATAACAATTTTAAATCTATTATTAACGATATTTATCAATCTTTTGGTGGAGTTGATGTTTATCCAAGCATTGAAGAAAAAGCAGCAAATTTACTTTATTTAACTGTTAAAAATCATGCTTTTATCGATGGTAATAAAAGAATCGCAGCAACTATATTTATTTATTTTCTACAAGTAAATAATATTCTTTATAAAGAAGACAAACAAATAATCGATAATAATACTCTAGCGGCAATTACCCTCTTAATCGCCGAATCTAATCCGAAAGAAAAAGAAGTTATGATTGATTTAGTTATGAATTTTTTAAAATAATTTAACTTCTCATACTTGAGTTTTTTAAGACTTTAAAGCATAAATTTTAATATGGAAGATATTAAAGAAACTTTAAATGAATTACAAATTGAAGATTATGTATGGATTATATACATCTTTTTATCCATTTTCGCTTTAATATCTAATTATTATGAAAAAAAATATGTTCAAACGCATAATAAAGAAGATGAAAAAAATTTTCGAACTATTAATACTACCATCTTTATTATCGTTTTTTTTATTTATTTATACTTTGTTTTATTAAATTATAAAGAAATAAAAAAATTAGGGCCTAATTCAAGCCCTAAAAAAGTTTTTTGGACCAATGCGGGTTTCATTGCTGCAGTTTTATTTTTAATCGCAGGAATAATCTCTTTATTAATAAGTATCTTTGGGTCCGATGAAGATGATTTTCTCCTTAACTTTTTTTAAAACTACGATAAATAGTATTTAATTCTAAAGTTCGGCCCTTTAAGTTAGCTATTTCGCCAATACTTACTACTTGATAGCCTTTTAAATAAAGTTTAGGTAATACTTCCCGGACAGCTTCCACCGTTGAGTCATAAGAGTCATGAAGTAAAATTACATCTCCATCACTTACATGAGTTAAGATATGCTCTACTATGCGATCTTTATCACGATAACGCCAATCTTCGGGGTCAATATTCCAGTTAATAATAAAATTAGTAAGACTATTTTTAATTTCAGTGTTAACCGCGCCATAAGGAGGTCTCGTATACAATAAATCTTTACCGGTAATCGACTTATAAATTTCCTCAGTTTTTGCTTCATCGGCCATTACCTCGTTTAAAGTTTGTCTTTTCATACTAGTATGATTATAAGAATGACTGCCGATTTCACAATTGTGGTTTAAAACATTTAAAATTGTACTTGAACCACTTTTCATCCGGTTTCCGACCATAAAGAAAGTAGCATGAGCTTTATTAGCTTCCAAAATATTTAATATTTCATTAGTTCTGGAACCATTAGGACCATCATCAAAAGTAATAGCTACTGTTTTTTTATTCTTATCATATAGATAGCCATCCTCATTTTCGTATTCCGTATCTAACTCGACAGCAAAAGTTAAATAATCTTTTATTTCATTAAAATTAACCCGTAAACTTAAAATCGTTTCTTCTTCAAAATCCAACAGAACATTATCATATAAAATAACTAAACTACCATCTTCTAAATGATATTCTTTATTAACATTCTCGGCCATAATAGCTTCGACAACAAAAGTAGGATACTTTAGTTTTAATAATTCAGTAATTTTATTTTGGAAAGCTTCTAATTGGTCACTTTTAATAAAATCCTCCAAATTTTTAACTTCCCCACTGGCATAATCGACAAAATAACTGGTATTTATACCATCTTTTAAAAAATTAAGATAGATTAAGACATCCCCAAATTGGCGATTGACGGTTAGTTCTTTATCACTATTTTCTTCCTTTAATTTTTCAATCTTTACTAAAGCTTCATCATTTTTGGGATTAGTAGTTAATTTTTCAGGATCTTTTTTAGGCATAACTAAACAAACTATTAAAAGAATAAAAACTAAACTGCTTCCTAAGATAATTAAATTATTTTTTTTCATAACTCTCACACTCCTATTATTTCCGTTATTTTTTAATTCATTACTCTTTTAAACATTCTTTCTAAATCATAAATAGTAAATTTAATAATTGTAGGTCGACCATGAGGGCAATTATAAGGATTATCACATTTAACTAATTCATCTAATAATTCTTGAGCCGCTTCATTACTAATCCGCATATTAGCTTTAATACTCATTTTGCATGCTAAAGTAATGGCAATATGTTCATTAAATTTAACAACATCAAATTGGGTGGGCTCTTTAATTATTAAATCAATTATTTTACGAATTGATTCTTCTTCTTGACCAGTCTTTAACCAAGTTGGGTGTTCTTTAATAACAAAGGTATTTAAACCAAATTCCTCAATTTTAAAACCCATATTAGTAAGGATAGATAAATTATTTTTTATCGTCAAATATTCACTAGGAGATAATTCAATAGTTATGGGAAATAAAGTAGAAGTTGTTGCTACTTCCTTGGCTTTTAGAGCCGCGAGATATTTCTCATAATTAACTCTTTCTTGGGCAGCGTGTTGGTCGATTAAATAGATGCCTTCATCATTTTGGGCAATAATATATGTTCCAAGAGCGACTCCTACGGGATATAAAACTAAATTTTTTAATTCTTCGTTAATAGCAATCGGTATTTCATCTTTATCCTCTTTGGTTGGAGAAAAATCCATTACTACTTGAGTGGCATTTTCTTTTTTTTCTTCGGCTTGATCAACTTTTTTGACAAAATTTTCAACGTAATTATCTTTGATTTCATTATATTCAGGCTTTTTTATTGCTTCAGGAATTAATAAGTTTTTATACAATGTTTCTTTAATTGTCGTATAAATTAAATTATATAAGGCATCTATTTTGGTCATTTTAATATCTTGTTTGGTAGGATGAATATTAACATCTATTAAAGTCGGGTCAGTATTTATCTTTAAAACGACAATCGGGAATTTAATATCAGGTTTATATGTGTAATAAGCATCATTAATGGCGCGATTTAAATCAAAATTTTTAACTAACCGGTCATTAACAAAAGTAATAAAATGATTGCGATTAGACTTTAAAATTTCCGGTTTACAAATATAGCCATATAAATCAAAATCATCATTACTCGCTTTTACTTCTAACATTTTAGAAGAAACATTTAAACCATATATTTCATGAATACATTTATGAAGAATACCACTACCACTAGTTTTAACTAAAGTTTTTTGATTATTAGTTAACGTAAAAGCAATATTTTCATGAGATAAACTTAGTCTTTCAATTAGGGAAACACAACTTGCTAGTTCACTAGCTTCACTTTTTAAGTATTTTAGCCGAGCGGGAGTATTATAAAATAAATCTTTTACTTCGATATTAGTGCCAACCCTTGCATCACTGGCTTCTTTTTCAATTAACTTGCCTCCTTTAATATGAATAAATGTCCCGATGTTATTTTGACAAGTCTTTAGAGTAATATCACTTACACTGGCAATCGAGGGCAAAGCTTCACCCCGAAACCCTAAGGTATCAATAAAGAATAAATCATCTTCTTTGATAAGCTTACTAGTAGCGTGTCTTTGAAAGGCTAAAGAGGCATCATTTTCGTCCATTCCTTCCCCATCATCGATTACATTAATTTTCGTAAGTCCCCCATTTTCTAAATTAACAATAATATTCTTAGCTTTCGCATCAATACTATTTTCCACGAGTTCTTTGACCACACTAGATATTTTTTCGACAACTTCGCCCGCGGCTATTTTATTGGCGAGATTTTCACTCATTACTTGAATTTTACTCAATTTTACCACCAACTTCTACTTCTTAAAAAAAGGAATTTCTTATTTCTAATAAATGAGAATCAGATAGATATACTTTAATATCCCTATTACTTTTACTAGTAATAAAACCTAACCCTTTAATTACTAAATCTTGATTATTTTTAAGACTAAAAGGTACGGATTCTAAATCTTTTAAAGTATTATTATTTTGATAAACTTTTTTTAAATTAAGTAAATTACTAAAATAACAAACAATATTTAATTTATCAGGGCCATTTTCTAATCTAATTTTATCAGCAATGATAATACTAGTATAAGGTTTTAACTGATAAGTAATTGGTCTTAGATAACTAGAAGGATTTAGTTGCTTTAAATAAGTAGTTTCATTATTAAGAAACAGATTTGTTTCATAATTAAAACCTGGACTATCAATTAAGGTATAGTTTAAATTTTTTAATTGCACAAAGTCTAAAGTTGTATTAGGTAAATTACTTACAGTTAGTTTTGCTTGTTCTTGCCAAGCATTAATTAAACTACTTTTCCCCGCATTCGTATAACCACTTAAATATACTTGATGAGCCTTTAATTTTATTATTTTATCTTCTAAGGCTTTAAGATGATAATTTTTTTTACTACTAAGATAAATAATTTCTTCGGTTATACCATATTCTTGTTTTAACCAAGCACTAATTTTTTGATATTTAAAATCTTTCGGTAAATAATCTACTTTACTTATTACTAATACTTTAGGAGAAGAGATTTTAAAAAAAGTTTGTATAACTTCAAAATTTATATTAAGTAAATCAACTAAGAAAAAAGTTAAATCACTCTTTTCATTAATCTTGGCAATAATTTTTTCATTACTCATTACTTTGGCGGGTTTAAAAATTCCATAATGTTGCAACTTATAACAACGCCTACAGATTTGTTTATCTAATACTTTTTCTAAAATATAACCCTCTTTATTTTCATCGGTAGTTTGTAAAGGGATGCCACAACTAAGACATTTACTCATAATACTCGCCTTTCTTAAATAGTCCCCTTTTTTCTAATATTTTAAATATTTGTCGTTCAAAAATACGATTAATTTTAGTGGTAAATAAATCAATATTACTCATGGGATTTACTAAAATGCTTAAAAATCCCATGCGATTAGCCCCATAAATATCGGTGAGTAATTGGTCGCCAATACAAGCAATTTCTGTATCTTTATATTCATATATCCGTAAGATTTTTTTATATTTTTTCTTAAATGGTTTATGACTATGAAAACTAGAATCAACGTTTAATTTTTCTTTAAAAGGTTCTACTCGACTTTTCCCAGAATTAGACATAATAATGATTTTAAATCCCCGATAAGTTAAGTCAGCAAATAAATCTTTAAGTTCTTTTTCCGGTACTGGAATACTTAAGGGAGAGATGGTATTATCTAAATCAAATATTAGACATTTGATTCCTCGTCCCTTTAAAGATTCATAATCGATAGTATAAATACTTCTTTCATAAATATCTGGGATAAAACTCTCCATAAAGCACCTTCTTTTTCCTAAAAAAATTATATCATGTCCGAGAAAAGATGTAAATTTAGGAATGAAATTTTTTTGTCAAATTTAAAGTTTTTAGCAATATATTTTAATAAGGGTGGGAAGTAATGCTATTAAATATTTTAAATTTAATTAAGAATATGTTTATGTTTACGGGGAGTTATTCGAATAATGTTTTCCCGGAACCATTAAGTGAGGAAGAAGAAACAAAATATATTTGGGAAATGCAAAAAGGAAGTAAAGAAGCCAGAGATAAATTAATTGAACATAATTTAAGATTAGTAGCTCATATTGTTAAAAAATTTGAAACAAAAAATATTAGTCAAGATGACTTAATTAGTATTGGAACTATTGGTTTAATTAAAGGAATTGATTCCTATAATGATTCAAAGAAAACCAAAATTACAACTTATGCGGCGAGATGTATTGAAAATGAAATATTAATGTATTTTCGAAGTACTAAAAAGAATCAAAATGATGTTTCTTTAAATGATTCTATTGGTTATGATAAAGATGGTAATGAAATTAATTTAATGGATGTTTTAAAAGATAATACGCCAGATTATGTTGATGTAATAAATACGAATGATAATATTAATTTTTTAAAAGAATATTTAAAAGTCTTAAATAAACGGGAAATGGACATTATTATTAAAAGATATGGTCTGTTAAATCAAAAAGAACAAACGCAAAAAGAAATAGCCAAGAATATGCATATTTCCCGAAGTTATGTATCGCGGATTGAAAAAAGGGCTTTAACTAAAATGCTCCGGGAATTTATGAAAAATAAAAGCAATTTATAAGTTTGATCTTACTAATTGCTTTTTTATTTCATCTTGTTTTAAATAATGGTCATATAAATTTATTGGGATATTTAGATTTTCATTTTCTTTTAAATCTTTTAATATTTTAGCCATATCGATATCTAAAAAACTTTTTAAATTTTCTCTTAAACTAGGATACCACGTTAGTAATTTAGTAGTCTCTTTGGAAGGCAACATCATACTACAAATATAGGAATTATATAAATAAGGTCTAAAAACTCCATATTTAGTATCCCGAGCATTAAAAGAATAATCAAAGTCATAAATCGGGGCTAATTTAAAGTAATCTCCATCTTTTTGAAATAATAAATTACCGGAACCGGTATCTTTTAAATCGGTATAAATATGAAAGGCAATTAACCTTAAAATTTTTTCAAGTTCTATATCGGTAAATGGTTTTTTTAGGTCTTTATTAAAGATTAAAGTGGCACTAAGAGTATGATAGTCTAAAATATCGCTAGCATAAAAATAAGAAGCATCTTTCTTACGGAAATTAACGGAAGCAAGACCATATTTAGAAGTTTTATTATCTTTTACTAAAGCCGGGATAAAATGCGCTGATTCTAAATTAAATTCCCCTGCTACTTTCTCACAGATTAAATTATTTAAAATTTTTTTCGTATCTAATTCTTTAAAATAGTAATATTTATTATCCGCAAGATACCAATTTAAATAGTTTTTTAAAGTATAAGCATCAATATTAATTTTTTCTTGATTTCTTTTCGTAAATAATAATTTTTCTTTTAATTTTAAGAGTTCTACTCTTTCAAAAATATTACTATCCATTTCTGGCATTATCACAACAATCCCCCCAGATATCCGAGTATTATACTCTTATTTTATAAAAAAAACAAGTTCAATACTTGTCTTCGATATCTTCTATAGCTTCCAGTTCATTTTCAATGGCACTTTTAAACTTTCTTTTAAAATTAACAACTCGGTAACGTAAAGCTTCCGCATCTTTTTCAATTTCTTCACATCTATTTAAAGCATCATTAACGAGTCTTGAAGCATTTCTTTTTGCATCATCTATAATTCCTTTACTTTCTTCTCTCGCTAATTTTTTTATTTGATTAGATGTATCTTCCGCCATTAAAATAGTTTTATTTAAAGTAGTTTCTAAATTTTGATATTTAACTAAATTATTTTTTAAATTTTCCATTTCTTGGTCTTGAGCTTTTAATTTATTTAAAATACTTTCGTATTCTTTAGCTATATTTTCAATAAAATTATTTACTTCTTGTTTATTATAACCATAAATACTCGTACTAAACTTTTTCAAAAACTCATCACCTCTAATTCTAAAAACTTAAAATTCTTACCATTCAATTTCAGATTCTTCACTATCTTTTGATTTTTCCGAATCATCAGATATTTTTCCTTGAATATTAACATTTTTAGGTGTACATAAATAAATACCGACACCTATTTTTTGCATTTTTCCTCCAATAGAATAAACACAACCACTCAAAAAATCAATTATTCTTTTAGCTTGAGCTGATGTAACTCTTTTTAAATTAACGACAACACTATTCCTATTTTTTAAGTGATCAGCTATTTGTTGGCTTTCCGAATATGCTCTTGGTTCCATTAAGATCATTTTATTACCAGTTTTATCCGCCTCTTTTAAAGCTTCATCTTCACTGACTGCATAAAAGTCATCTTCAGTTCCATTTAAATTTTCATCTTCATCGCCATCACTAAATAATTTTTTTAACTTATTTAAAGCCATAACTATTCCTCTTTTCAGTCTATTCTTATTTACTATCTAATCATATCAAATAATATTTAATTTTTCAATTACATTTTAAAGTAAAAAAAGAAAAGTTAATTTCTTTTCCATTCATTTATTTCATTAAATAAGCTTGCTAATTTATTTTGACAATTAATTTTATTTATTTCATTAGGATGATTAAGATATTCATGCATAACTTTAGTCATTTCTTCAAAGATAATTGTTCTTTCTAAATCAAGATGCCCTTCTTCATATATTTCTCTTAAAGCAAAATAACTATCCATTTCTTCTTCATTTAAGATATCTATTAAATAAGTCATAAAAAATCTAGTTTGAATATTATTATTAGTTTCTTTTATTTGTTTTTTTAGAATTTCCTCATCTAATTCAGGATAAACCATTTTTAATAGGTTTAATACTTCTATTAAGTATTCCCCTTCTAATACAACTCGATTAGTATTTGTATCAAAATCCCAAAAAACTTGTAATCTTTTTATTATTTCTTTTCTTTTCATATTATTAAACACTTTCTTTCTTCAACATATGGTAAAAGAGTTCTTATTTCTTTAAAATCTAAAGCTATTTGTTCTTGATATATTTCTAATAAACTTTCATCATTATCAATAATATATTCCTGAATTAATTCATTAATATCATTATATATTTTTCCAAACATCGCTTCATATAAAGCTTTATTTTCTTTATGAAACATTTCAGTTAAATTTTTTAATAATTCTTGATCTTCTCTATTTAATAGTTTATTTAAAGTATCATTATAAACTTTTACTTTTAAAGTTTCATTATGATTAATTATTTTATTATAAAGATTAGTGATATTTTTACCAGGATAAATATCTTGTAATAAAGAAAATACATATTCTAATTGTTCATCAGTTAAAATTTTACTATTTAATAAAGTATCTAATGATAAATATTTTCTTAATTCCGCTAATAAAACTTTTTTAGCTGGTTTGGGTTTAATATCTTCCTTTTTATTTTCACTTATTTTAGATATTACTGGTTCAATTGTTTCTTCTACTTTTAAATTATTAGTTATTATTAATTCTTGCTTTAAAGCATTTAAGTAATCAATATCTAAACCTAAGTATTTTAAAATATCATATTGTTCTAAATAACCAATATTCATTTTTAGATAGATATTACTTGTTTCGGTTAGAACTTTTAAGCTAGCAAAATTCTTTTGTAAATCAGCTTGAGAATTTTTTACTATTATTTTAGCTTCATTTTCCGTGGCAATTAAATCAAATAAAGTTAAGTTATTTACTAATTCATGATGAATTAATTTAATAGATACTAACATTGTTTTATATATTTCTAAATATTCATTAAAACTAATATTAGTATAAAATTCCATATAACTTTTAACATACCATTCAATAAATTTAAGTTTATCAATAGGTCTAGCAATAACTTTTTCTAAATCATTTAGAATATTAAAATAAACTAAAAATATTTTAGATGCACTATATTTTTTATTAAGATCTAATGATTCTAAATCTAGGATATTTTTTAAGTCATATTTTATCATTAACTCTAAATTATGATCAGTTAACATTGTTTTAAATTTAATATCAGCATTAACTATTTTTTCTTCTAAATTAAGAGTCTTACTTAATTCATCATAAGCATTTTCAGACACTCTTTCAGCAATTTTTTTAATATTGTTTGTTATCATATGTTTTCTTCTTTCCAAGTTCTAGTATTTTATCATATGCTTTATAAAAAAGAAAGAAAAAATTTATTGCTTCTTAGAAGATTTTAATTGTTAAAAGCTAAAGCTAAACGAAAAGAACCATATTTAAAAGCATCACCATTATATCTATCTGTATAATATATTCCGGCTTCTGTTCCACTATGAAAAGCTCCTCCTCGCATTACCCAAGGTGCAGAATAATTTAATGGTATATTGCCATCATCATACCAACTTCCTATATAACGGTTTTGATTAAGATATTTTATACTCTTAAATGGACCCATTTCTCCCGTGGCATCACCAAAAATAAACCGACTATAATCATTAATATTAGTACTATATGAATATATATCATAATATTTTGGGTCATCTGGTAAATCGATACCATTTGTAATAGTACTTTTATCATTATTATTACCATTAAATCCGGAATTATTAGTAGAAGTATTCCCAGATGCTAATACACCAGATTCTACATTATCTTCCATTCCAGACATCATAAATTCATGTGCTCCGCCACTCATATCAAAGATGCCTGTATAATTATTCGTTGTACTTGCTACAACACTTACATGATTAAAATACTCTGTATTATAAATTTCATTTTCTCCTTTATTAGATTCACCATATTCATTACAAGTAGTGGGATGAGTACTACATAATTCATTAGTCCCTGTATAGCCAGTTGTTGGTGAATTTATCGCGGCATATCCAGTTAAAAAATCAGAGTTATTATTTATTCTTATTTCTTGTCTACTTCCATAGATACTTTGACTTAAGTAAGCAACAGCTCCCCACTCTGTATTCTTCATCATATGACTATTTAATTTACTTTCATAACTTTTACCTACTACATAGGCTTTGGATATTTGAATATTTCGCCAACTATACACGTTTGATTTGATTATAACTTTATTAGCTGCACTAATAGCGGCTTGTTCACTATCTGGATTTACTTCTGCATCAGTTTCTTTTTCTGCTCCTTTATATCCTGTTTCAAATTTGCCTACCCATATTCCATTTACCTCAAATGAAGTAAAGGCAGGATGCGTTAACCATTTTCCTTTTGTATTTCCAGAAGATGCAGATGTTTCTTTATTCTCAAAGATTACATCTATTGTTTGTACTTTATTCTCTATTTCTTCTGATAAATCAGCATATCTTGTATCACTAAATATCTTATATCGATATCTTGGTATCCACACAAAATAACTTTCGATATCTTCTTCATCTATTGGTTGACCTGCTCCTGGGTCTTGTATTTCATCATTCAAGATAACAGCATTGGCCCATTCTCTATTACTATAGTTATACCATTTTTTATTTTCATCAGCTCTAGTGACACCGCCTTTGCTATCTATTATTACTGGTATTAATTTATTATTATCTAGTACTGGATCTGCTCCATTTAAAATATCTTCTTTATATTTTCCTTCGGTTTTCTCCGCTACTGCTTCAACTGTTACTTTACTTCGAAAACTTTTACTCATCGCTTCTGTTTCATCAGCACTTATATCTTCATCCATCCATAACCTTATTTCATAATTTATTACTTGGTTCTTTCTTAAATGGCCTTCTCCTATTTTATAGGATTCTAA
>CANPZX010000040.1 GCA_947589195.1 uncultured Bacilli bacterium
TTCTGCTAAAATAAAAATGTAGGAAAACCTACAAAATTATTTTAGCAAAAACCTACAAAAAAATATTGACATTATCATTATATCCATAAAATAAGTTCTTTCTGGTTCAATTAACCACAATGGATATTCATCTATAAAACATCTACCCATATCGTGATTAGCAAATATTTCTTCAATAGTTTCTTGTTCTTCTAAAGTGAAGTTTTCATATTTGATAGCAAATTTCAAATCTCGTTTATAATCTTTGATACCAAAATCACGCATTAACAAATCTGTTATTTTCTTACGTAGTATAATAGCATTATGGAAAAATTCTAATTTAGAAACACTTCTTTTTCCTTTTACAACACTCAAGTTTTCTTCATCACCTTACTTTTTAATTTATTATGATATACCGCGTCCTAACCAATAGTTGATGAGGTGTGTTATACTAGAGTCCCACCCCATAAAGGGGTTAGATAGAGGATTACTTGATTAGGAAGCGGGGACGGACACCATACGAGCCGGATGCACTGCCCGCGTTGGCATGGCCACGGTTGCCGACATAAGCAAAGGTCGTAGAGTCGGCGACCGCTTTTAACCAATAGTTAAAACGTTGATTCCCATAACTATTAATAAATTCAGGCTTTAATTGAAATATGGCATATTGGCGATTATCGATTCCGATATCGTATCCGCTTGATGACCAGATAGTCGAACCATACACATTTACTTCGCTCATTAAATCTACTTGACTATCATACCAAGCCCAGCCAGACGATGCTCCCAAAACTGCTCCATCTTGATTAGAACGAGTATCATCATATTGGTCTACAAGTAGATTAGTATAGGTTATTACATTATCGCCAAATACTGGTATTATATATTTTTCTAAAATTTCAGGTAATACTTTTTGTTTCATATTACTGCCTACATAAGCACCTATGCTAGTTCTTTTATTTCCATCTTTTGAATCTAAAGTTAAGTTTTCGTCTACTACTCCAGTTTTATTTTCTGTATTCATTTGAGCTGTACCTAAAGTAGTTGCTGGAATTATCGTCGCGTGACAAGTTTGCAAATCAGTATATCCCGAATGTAAATAATTATTTAAATCAGCGATTAACCAAGTAACGTTATGACTTGTTCCAGCAGTATCTTGTTTATTAGTCTTTATATAATCACCAACATATATATCATCAAAACTACAATTTTCTATTTGACTATATAACTCTTTATTATTATATAAATATGTAATGTCTTTTCCGCGATAAGTATTCCTTCGCTCATTTACTCCGGCTTCTAAATACTCTTGATATTCAGATTCACTTAAACCAGAAGTAAAGGTTATATTACATTTTGTTCCAACACTAGCATTATTTATTTTCAAATTCCAAGCATTATAATCCCATATACCGGTTGCTTCATTATTACATTTTATTTCTGTTTTATATAAGCCTCTAGCCGGAACATTTTTGGCTTTCTCACCATCAATATTTATAGCTAATTTAACATCATAACCAAAATCCGGAACTATTCCTTTAATTACATTATATTCTTTTTCATTCTGGTACAAAGCGTATGTTCTAATTATTAAAATACCCCCCCCCCAGAACACTGATTAGCCCTAGAGTTAGGAGGATATTTCTTAATTTTTTATTTTTCTTAAATTTTTCTAATTTCATTTTTATCCTCTTTTCTATTGTTATCTATAGTATAAAATAATTTAAAATTTTTTTCAATATAAAGCCATTAATATACTATATCCAAGTAATGATAAAGGTTTACCAACTAATAAAATAATAAAAAATGTTTTTGAATCCATTTTGCTTAAACCAGCAATATAACAAACTAAATCATCTGGTAAACCAGGTAAAAAAATAACAAAAAAACATATAAGAGCAAATATTTTACTTTTGGTATAATTTAAATATTTTTTAACACTACTTTTAGAAAATAATTTACGGACTAATTTAATACCATATATTTTAGCTAAATAATAGGCAATAATAGAACCTAAAACTAAACCTATATAATTATAAATAAAACCTAGGATAGGACCAAAAGCTAAAACTCCTACTAAACTACTGACACCTCCAGGAATAACTGGAATAATAACTTGAATAATTTGAATTATAATAAATATTAAAGGAGCTAAAATATCAAAATCTTTTAAATATTCAATTAATAAATTTTTATCTTTTAAAATACCTAATTTAATTAACCAAATAGCAAAAATTATTAATAAAATAGTTGTTACTATTGTAATAATCTTTAATATTATGGGAATTATATTTTTTTTCATTTATACTTCATCCTTATTAAATTTAGTATATTACATTTATTATGAATAGTAAATTTTTTAATTAAATAGATTGTCATTATTTTACTTATTTTCTATATAAATAAAAAGAATGCATTATTACATTCTTAATCTAAGCTTAAATTATAAGGATTACTTTTTGAACCATCGGCTTCTTTATTAGTTATTTCTACATTAGGCTTTAGATATAGGACTGGCGCGACGGCAAATGCTGCAGAAGTAATATTACTAGCATGAACATAACCTTGAGTAAGTACAATAAATGCACAGTCGCTAGAGTACGAATCCGTTGAAAGAGTCCATTGATTTTTATATACGTTTAATAGCCAATCGGTATTTGCACAATCATTTCTATATCCCTCATCATTCCAATTTCCTAATAAATAATTCAAACATGTGTTTCTCCCTAAAGTACCTCCTCCGGTCGCATATCCGTAATCACTTGGGTACATTAAGCCGACTTCACCTTGCCATAAAGTTGGATTATTTTTATATACTTCTGTTCCTCTTTCATAATTGTACATTAATTTAGTACTTACATTTGTTCTGTAGTATCCTCCTAAGTTCCAAGTTACTGTATCAATCATATTTTTTAAATTTTCTGGTATATTATTATTGGTAAAATCACATTCTATTGTTGCATTGTTTTCTCCGTTATAGCAAGTTCCTTTTTCGCCATTCCAATATAAACTATTATTTACATATTGTTCAGATTGTTTTGCTCCACTTTCATCTTCTAATTCATTCTTTTCGTATTCGGGATTTAAAAGTTTCATTAAATCAGATTCACTCCACTCATTAACTCCCCACCCTTTATTTATATTAGATGCCGAGGTATCCCAACTAAATTCACCAATACTGGTATCTTTAACTAACTTCACTCTTTGTCCTTCCGGAGTATTGACTAATCCAATTATTCGCCATAAATTTATAGGATCTCCTACACTTAATGTCTTTTTACATTCTAAAGAATAACTAACTTCTTGTCCTCCGCCACTAGCCATTTGATCTAGCATTGGTTGGAGTTCTTCTTTTTTCGCAATACAAGATCCATTATCAGTATAAAATTCTTTTATTCCAAAATCTGGCATCATACCCAAATTTTGACATATCTCTCGACTAGATTCTTGTACACACATTATTAGTTCATATCTATCCTCAGTTGATACATCACCAAAACTTACATAATTATTTGGGTTAGCCCCACAGTAACGGTATTCCGTCATTGTTAAATTCTCTTTTACTTTGGTATTATCTAAATTAAATTTGTTATATTCAGAATTATCATTAAATTCCGCATCAGTATGACTTACTTTGACTACTCCTGATGCCGGACAGATATTTTCATCGTTTCCAGATAAATTCCTAATTGCATCTACTAAATAATTTGGTTCTTTAGTATAACTAAATTCCACACTTATCTTACTTTCATATGTAGCGTTCATTGAATCAGTGTCTTCAGCTGTTACATCTTTATGCATCCAGATTCTTAAATCATAAGTTATGCTTTTACCTGGCGCTAATTTATCTACTAATAATTTATAAGCTCTTAGTGCTCCATCAATGGTTGGTGTAACATTTAAATCACTTGTTAATTTCGTTGTTACTTTACTTTCACCTACAACACTTAAATTAACTTTTAAATATTCTTCATTTAAAGTTGTTCCCTCTAATGTCTCTAAGTTTATTTGATATGAGGCCCAATCATTTTCACAGACATTTGATATCGTAAATTGGTGATATGGTTCTTTCATCCCATCACTATCACTCATGGGATAGCCATGTTCAATCGTTATCCCTTCATTTATATCTTCATAAGTTACCTGTAAACAATTAGAATTTAATATATTTAGGGAAGTTTGTTTTTCATTTACTTTCCAATAAGCATAAGTTACACCTATTACTAAAGCTACAAGGAAGATTATTAAAGATGTAAGGATTACTTTCTTACTCTTAAATAACCCCCCCCCCATTTGCAATTTTTTCCATTATTAATCTCTCCTTTATTCTAAAAAAATAATAACATAAAATATTATAATAAACAATAAAAAGAGGATTTATTTTTCCTCATTTTTAGATTTTTTATAAAGAATAAATGCCCCAATTCCAATAATAACAATAATACTACCAATAATTCCAATTAAAAACTTATCAGATTTAGAAATAGTTTCCGTTTCCTTTTCCTCTTCTAAATCATTAGTTTCTTCATTCTCCTTTTCTTGTTCTATTTCTTTATTCTCTTCTTCCTGATTATCATTATCCGTTATTGGTTTACTAGAATTATTATCTTTAGCATCAGTTATTTCTTCGTTATTATCTATACTTGGGATATTTTCTTCGGGAGCAGTTGGTTCTTCTACAACCATTAAAGTAAAAGTATTTTCTTTATCTACTTCTAAATGATCTTTTAAAATATCACTAGTTGACCAATCATTATTAATAATAGTTAAAGAATTTACATTAATTGTATAATTAGTAGTTTTTAAACCATCAATAATTATATTTCCTAAATTTAATTCTTTCTTTTCATTAAGAAGATTATGTTCTAAAGAAATACCTCCAGTAGTTATTTTAATATTTAATGTATGATTATTAGCATCATAAGTATAAGTCTTTTGATAATTACTATCTTGTATTTTAGTCGAAAAAACAAAATCTTGAACTGTAATATCTTTACTTAATTTATAAGTAATATCTAAACCTCCTACAAAACCTTCTTCAAAGTGAATTGTAGTATTAATCTTACCATTATCTAATTCTAAAAAATTAACTTCAGTTAAAGCCTTAGAAGTAGTGAAGAAAAGAAAAGGACTAAGAATTATTAATAATTTTAAATATATTTTTTTCATTTCTTCACCCCTATTTATTTATATCCTTATCCGTTAAAGTTATCTTTGGTAAATCAAGATAAGGAACTAAATTACTAATAGTTTTCGAAGTACTAGTGAGTCTTTGTCCTTCTAAAGATAGAGCATCATTAACTCGATATAAATAAGCTCTTATATTAGTTGTACTCATCCGCATTTTTTCATACTCTTCTTCACTCATAACATATAACCAAGTTCCATTTGCTATTTCATAGACACTTAAATCTTTATTAACTTCGGCGAAGAATAATTGATATCCCCCATAAATATTATTAGGATTATTACTATCTGTAATAGTTAAAATATTAAATGATGGACTACCAGCATAAGTACCTTTAAGAATTACTGAACCTTTTTTAATAATACCTTCCGTCGTACTACATCCTTTAGTTAAATAACAATAATCACTATCTAATACTCCCATAACTGGTTTATTATCTTCTGTTAAAGAAATTTCAATATTATCAGTTGGAGGAGCAATTACATCTACTTCAGCTCCCGATAAACCATTCTTATTACCCACAGCTTCAATCTTGATATATGAAATATCTTGATAAGTCCATAATTCTACTTCACTAGTTGTACTTTCTTTTTGAAAATAAATCGTATTAGTATAATTATTATCTTTAGTTAAGTTAAATTTACCAGTTCTTACTTGTTCCCAAGTTTTTTTATCACTACTTAGATAAATTTTATAATCTACAATGGTATTATCTAATAACTTTCCATTTTTTAAAGCCGCTTGATATTTAATACCACTTATTGCCATCTTACTATTTAAGTTAATTATAATATAAGGATTTAAAGAATCAGTTGTTAAATTACCATTTTCATCTAATTTTTGATATTTTTCTGTACCATTAAAATAAGTACGGGGATTATTATCTATTAAATTATTTACTTTAGTTTTAGTATAATCAAAATCTTCAGCTTCATAATCTATCTTTTCAGTCTGTTCTTTAACATTAGATTCAATTATAAAATTATTTTTATTAATACTGCCATCATGACTTATTTTTACTTCTTCTAAAGTAGTTTCTTTCGTTTTATTTAAATAATAATCATAAGCTACGACCGAATAAGTATAAGCTCGATTATTTTCTGATCCAATATTATCGATAAAAGTATGAACGTTTCCTTGCACAAAACCAATAGATTCACCATTTCTTAAGATTTCATAACCTAAAATTTTATTACTATCTTTATTTACTTCAAAGTTAATTATAACTCTTTTATCTTGATTACTTATTTCATTTAAAGAAGCTAAAACCAATGTATCATAAGCCATAGCATCTTCTTTATTAAGCTTATATCTTCTGGCTTCATCATTTAAGTAATAAATAGCTCTTGTTTCTTTTTCTAAGTTAAGTGATTCTATTAAATTAGTCATTTTCGCACTAGCTTTTATTCCCCATTTTAAAAAGTAATCTAATAAGTTCTTTTGGGCTGATAAACTAGCAAAATAAATTAATAAATCATCTTTACTATAGTTATCTTTATTTTCATAAGTTCTTGTTAAATGATTTATTTTAGCATAAATAGAATTGGCATCTTCAAAAGTTTTTTCTTCATCATACGCTAGATGAAGTTGCCAATACATACCTAATTGAACAAAAACATTTTGACTTCTTCCTAAAGTATGAGAAGAAACTTTTTCATATATTTTTTCGTAAATATTACTAGTTTCTAATCTTGATTTATCTACATCATTACTAGTTTGGGCTAATAGAGCATAAACATTATTAGTGACCTCAGCATAAACTGTACTACTTTGATTTATTTGATGCCCTATTTCATGACTTATTCCCCAACCAAAATAACCAGTTTTATCACTTGTATTTCTTTTAGCTTGAATTAATCCTGCAATGGAACCATATTCAATGCCAATATGATAACCACCAGCATACATAAAAGCCCCATCAAACATTCTCATATAACGGATATTTATCCGCGCTTTAGGTAATTCATCTTTATTATCTATTGCATTTTCTTTTAGACCTTTTTGGCGATAGAATAATAACATCATTTCATCGAAAGCTTCAAGAGATTCATATAATCTATTTACTTCTTCATCTATACCATTAGTACCAGTTGTAAGAGCATCATCAACGGCAATACTTGATACCGAAAATAAACCATGTCTTGTAATAATTTCCGTGGAAGCCAGAACACTATTTTTAGAATCAAAGACTTTATTATCTTGGGCATATAGACTTTCTAAACTAGCATTATATTCATGTAAATTTTCAATATAATTTTTTATTTTTTCTTTTTTACTATTTTCATTAGTTAAATTAGTTGTATCAATAACCGGAATTTTAGTTCCGCCACTTACTCTTATTTTAATTGGATTATTAACATCAGGCATACTCGTGAATCTTATATAGACACTTCCACCCCGTTCACTAGTTCCACTCCCAATTTGGTCAATATTAATAATATTTTGGCCTTTAACTAGTTTTTGGGATCCTACTTTATTCCAGTTATCCGCTTCCGCATGATATTGCGTATAAATAATTTCCGCATTTACATTCCCTTTACTACCGACATAAACCGTAAGTGTCTCTTTCGGCCGGACTACAACCCCTAAAGGTTGATAATCACTAATAGTCATCGCAAATCCTAAATGATTATTGTAATAATTAGAAATATGAGGATTTAGAGTAATTACATCATCTAAATCTTCATCATTTAAAATCTTCTCAGCATAATCTAAATCCTTAATAATACTATCACGATAAGGATTATATTCCCCATTATCTTTTATATCAGCTCTTTTTCGTAAATTAGCAATCGTTTCTTTCGTCACATCACTTTGTAATTCAACTCTTAAGTCATCGACAAATAATTTGGCAACATCATTTACTAACGAATCATATTCATAAAATTTAATCTCGGCAATATTGATAAGATTGTTATTATTTACAACAGTTAATCCTAATTGAATACTATCCGCCATAATTGGACTATCTAATTTTAAAACATAATAAGTTCGTCCATTTTCATCTTTTTTGGTATTTAATACTCCTTGAACTGTATTTTTATTCTTTTCGTTCTTTTTTTCTTCCCCATTCCAATAATGGACTAAAACATCATTTTTGTTATCAGCTTCTTGATTATAAGTACCATTTTTATAGATATAAGGATAAGAATCAGGTACCGTAATAACAAATTCATCCATCATATAGACATCATCTAAAATAATAATCGGATTACCAATACTATAATAATGACTTGAAGCTTGCCAATTATTTAATTCCCAATAAGATAAGTAATTATCATCAACCATGGCATAATTATCACCATTTACCATTGTTCCATCAGAATAAATTACATTTTTAATATGATTAGTTCTTTTCGTTATTTCATTATAATCATTAATTAATTTATATTTAGGAGTAATTGTCGCTTCCGCTTTTTTAGTTTTAGTTCTAACTATTTCAGATTTATTACCTTCTCCTAAATCATTAACTCCCGTTAGATATGCTTCATAAGATACTCCAGCTTTTAAGCCTTTTAATGAATATTTATTTTCCTTTATTTCTTTAATACTTAACCAATCTTCGGTTCCAACTTCCCGATAGTATAAGTTATAAGTTTTCGTATCATCCATGGCTTTCCAACTAAAATCAATTCCCGAATAATTAGCAGTCGCGCTTACCATATCGACAACAGGCGGAATTCTTTTAGCTTCTGGACTAGCTTCTACTGGTTCACTCCAACCACTTCGCCACTCTTGATTTACAGCTTGAACATATATTTTATAAGTAGCATAATTTTTTAAATCTTCAATCGTAAAATTATTATAAGTAGTCGCAAAAATTACCCCATTTTCCATTTTAGGACCAATTACTTTAACTTCATACCCCGTAATATTAGGAACATTAGCAAAAGAAACAGTTAATTGTTCACTTACACTTGTATCAATATTGGTAATCTTCGGAGTATAAAAATTATCAGGCATTTTTGTTTCTACTTTCACATTATTTAAAAATTCTATCTTAGCAATATCAGCAAGTTTATTAGTTTTCGTTTCGGTAATAACAATTGCAACTTTTTTGACTGCGATTTCTTTTCCTAAATCAATGACAATTGTCCCAGCGGGAGCTTCATCAGTAAAATAATGAACTTCTTGGGTGCTTTTATTAGTTGCGGATTTTCTAATTACTTCTCCGGAGGCTGTTTCAATAATAAATTCCATAGTCATCGGACTATCTTCTCCGCCAAGTAATCTAATCTCACTCATTTTTAAATTATTTAAATCTATAGCTAGTTTTAGAGGATTATCTTTATTTATAGTAGAATCATCTTTAGTTTTTAAAGAAACAACTTCTTCATCGGTAAATAAATTACTTAAATTATTATTTTCTTCTAATATTGTATCCGTAAGTTCAAATTTAATATTTTTACTATTGATAATAGCATCTATATCTTCTATTTTAGCTTCTTTTGCTAAACCTTTAATTACCGCGGTTAAATAATTTAAATCCGCTATATCAAGTATTCCATCTAAATTCAAGTCATACTCGATATTTTGTTCTTCGATAGCTTGAAGTAATAAGGCCTCATCTTTTTGATCAACTATATTATCATTATTTAAATCTCCAATAGTAAACATTCCCTTTTCATTAGTTAAAGTAACTCTTTTGGAATAATTATCTAAAGTAATATTTTGGGTAAATGTTTGATAATTTTTGCCTTCTAAAGTAATTTGATAATCACCTTGTTTTAAATCATAAATATTAATATTTAAATAAACAATATTATTTTTATAATCTATACCACTTAAAATATGACCATCTTTATCTCTTTTAGTTGCTACGATTCTTATGTTTTGATCACCTAAAGTATAATTATTCATATAGATTCCATCAGCTGTTTTATTAATATTATTTAAATTAATACTTACTTCTTGATCATTTTCCCTTAAACGAAAAATAATATTAATGTTATTACCATTTATCATTGGTAAAACTAAATGGGTATCAACTTCTATTTTCCCCTTGGAATCAATATTATCCATAGCTACTATTTCTGTATTTAAAAATTCTTTTAATTCTGAGGCGGAAACTAAAATCGGAGCATAACTATTAAATATTAATCCAATAATTAAAGTTAAAGTAATAATTTTTTTTAACGTATTCATAAACTTCTTTTTACCTACCTTTTATCGTACTTTGTCATTATCTCATAATTTATAACTTAGTCAAGAGTAAATTTTTTTATTTAATAATACAAAAAAACATTCAAAGAAAAGACATTGTCTTAATATTGAATGTTTAAATTTTATTTGTTCTATCAATCATACCTTTACCACCCTAAGTTAAGAATAGCATAATTTTTAGAGCAAAACAATTACATTGACTTTTATTTTACAAAATTTAATCTATTAAGAATCTGGGACGGACACCAGTCCGGTTTGATGCTTCGCTCGTGGTGGCACGGCCATCGCTATGAACAGCAACGAAGCCAGCTTTGTAAGCAACAGCTTTTAACCAACTGTTAAAACAATCATGACCATAACTATTAATAAACTCTGGTTTTAACTTAAATATGGCATACTGACGATTATCGATTCCAATATCATAGCCTGATGAAGACCAGACTGTCGAACCATAAACATTTACTTCACTCATTAAGTCTATTTTACTTTCATACCACGCCCAACCGGAGGAAGCTCCAGATACATATGATGTATTATTAGTTCCGTATTGACTCGAACGACTTTCATCCATTTGGTCAGCAAGTAGATTAGTATACTCTATTATATGTCCATCAAATACTGGACTAATATAATTTTCTAAAATATCCGGTAATACTTTTTGCTTCATTTTACTTCCGACATATGCCCCAACACCTGTTTTTTCTTTACCATCTGCCATTGTTACTTTTAAAGTTGCATTTACAACTCCTGTTGTATTTGTATCATTCATTTGAGATGCTCCTAAAATAATTGCAGGTATTATCGTGGCATGATTCTCAGTTAAATCTGTATATCCGGAATGTAAGTAGTTATTTAAGTCAGCAATTAACCATGTCACAGTATGACTCTCTCCCTTGCTATCATCTTTTGCTGTTGTGAAATAATCTCCAACATAAATATCATCAAATCTACCACTACTAATCATGTCATATAAACTATTATCATTATAGTAATCAGTTATATCTTTTCCTCGGTAAGTATTTCTTCTTAAACTTACTCCCTCGGATATATATTCATCATATTCTGTTTGGGTTATTCCATCAGTTGTAAATTCTATTGTACATTTCGTATCTTTCTTTAAATTATCGATTCTTAAATTCCAGGCATTATAATCCCATGAACCCACTACTTTATTATTACAGATGACATTAGTTTTATATAAATCTCTTTCAGGTACTTTATCTGTATCTTCACCATCTAACTTAATAGCTAGTTTGACATCATACCCAAAATCCGGGACTACCCCTTTAATTACATTATACTCTTTATCTTCTTGGTATAAGGCATATGTCCTATAGACTAAAATACCCCCCCCCCAGAACAAGCATTAG
>CANPZX010000041.1 GCA_947589195.1 uncultured Bacilli bacterium
ACCTTACATTTACTGTTTGTCTATTTTAATTTTTAAAAAATCTTTATTTTCTAGTTTATATATTCTTTAAATTAACAGTTATACAGTGACTAATGAATCATGTGAAAAGTATCCAACTGCCTGTAATGAATATGGGACAGCTACAAAAGGTCAAGATGGTGCTTTAAATACTCAATATTTTAATCCTGCAAGTGTTAAAGCAAGTACAACTAATAATTACACAGGCATCTTTGATATGAGTGGAGGCGCATGGGAATATATAATGGCAGGGATGGAAGATTCTCTTGGCTCAAATAAATTAGCTTCTGGTTTTGATGCTAGTAATAATTCTGGATTTAATGGTAAAAATTCTGATAGCAGTGTAGTTTCAAATGGTATAAAGTTACCAATAGATTCAAGATATTATGATATATATAAATATAGCACAGATGATAAAGATAATAGTAGATTTATCTTTGGTGATGCAACTGGGGAATTGGGACCATTTAAAAGTATTCAATATAAGGGAACATCACCTAGTGTTGGTGCCCAAACTAGATATATAAGCAGCTGGTATGGTGAAAATGGTTCTCCTGTTTATACGAGTCATCCCTGGGTGTGTCGTGGAGGTAGCCCTGAATTAGGAATTGAAGCTGGTTTGTTCTCGTTTGACAGACGATACGGTTCTTTGACTTATAGTACTGGTTTTCGCCTTGTCTTAGCTTTCTAAAATATTGTAAAATGAAATTAATTAGAAATAAAACTAATTAATTTTTTTTATTTTGAAACTTTTTTTCTAAAAATATCAACTATAATAATGAGAGGTGTAAAAATGATTAATCAAGAAACCTTAAAAGAATTTGATAAACTATACAATGATACGTATCAAGATATTGTCAAATATGTAGTTTGTAAATGTCATAATATTGATGATGTAAAAGACATCACTCAAAATATTTATCTAGCAATCTTAAAAAAAACTAATCTAAAAGATATAAATAAAGCTTATCTTTTAGGAATTGCTAAAAACAAAATAAATGAATATTATCGTTTTAAATATAAACAAAAAATCATCTCTCTATTTTCGGAAAAAGAAAAAGATATACCTCTCGAAAATATCCCTTCTGATTTTGTTTTACAAGATTATATAATCAAAGAACAAGATCTAAAAACTATTTGGCAATTTTTAAAAAAGAAAAAAGTTATTATTCCTAAAATATTTTATCTTTACTACTATTCTGACTTAAATCTTAAACAGATTTCTGAGCTTCTAAATATTAGTGAATCAAATGTTAAAAATTATTTATATCGGACTTTAAAAGAATTAGAAAAATATTTAAAAGAAAGAAGTGATACTTATGAACAATAAAAAAATGCTAAAAAAATTATTTGCCCAAGAAATTAATAAAGATGAGATATATGCTAACATATTAGAAAAAAATAATCTTTCTTATCAACATTTAAATATTCTTAAGTGGTCCCTTATTCCTCTTGTTATCATTCTTTTTATAAGCATTTTTAATAAATCTAAACCTAATATAGCTAATGTTTATACAACTAGCTCTAATAATACTGCTGATATATACATCAATAAAATAAATACTTTAAATATAAAAGAAAATGATATAAAAATAAAAGAAATTACTAAATTACCCTATATCAAATTAACAAATTTAGTTATTCCTTCTTCCTTAACAAATAAAAAATATTATGCTTACTATACTAAGAAAAACCAAACATCAAAAACTTATAATATACTATATAATTATGTAATTTCTTATACTGATAAAGAAAACTTCCAAGAACTCACTATTTCTTATTCTAAGAAATATATTCCTCTAAAAGAATATTCTTATGAAGCCGAAACTTTTATCCCTTCTAAAATAAATAATTTAGATTTAGTTATTTATGAGTATCAAGAAAACTATTTTACTGAATTTTCTTATCATAATCTTAATTATAATATTACTGCTTCTAATATAACTAAAGAAGAACTAATAACATTTTTAAAATCACTTATTAATTAAATAGAAATGGATGTGAAAAAATGAAGAAAAAAATTTTAATAATTAGTTTTATTTTATTTATTATCTTTGGTATTTTAATAGTAAGAAAAACTTTTAATACTAAAGAACCAATTAAAGAAACTACTGGCGTTAACGTGGTACCAACTCTTTTAGATAAACTTAAGTTAGATAGTGTTTGGTGTGGGACCTTTCAACTTATTTGGAATGACATGAAAAATGACCTTGTTGGTGAAGATATTGTTTTTAATCCCCAATTAGAAATAGTTAATAATTTAAATAAAGAAACGTTTACTGATAAGATGCTTTCTGATTCTTACTATTATAAAGTATATGGTTTAAAAAATTTAGAATTAAAAAAAGAAATTGAAAAAGCTATTAAAACTAAATTTAATGAAACTAGTGATATATTAGATAGTTTTGATTGGAGTAATGAAGCTTTAGATAATCAAGATCCATTAGTTCGTAGATATTTTTTCTATACAATGTTATCTCGAGAATTTAAATTTTTAAAAGCTTTTACCAAATTAAATAATGCTTCTTTTAATAAATATACCAACATTAAATATTTTGGTATAGATAATAATACTAAAGAAGATGTTAACAATAATATGGAAGTTTTATTTTATAATAATAATGTAGACTTTGCGATACTTATTAACACTAAATCTAATGATGAAGTAATATTTTATAAAAATCCTCAAGGTGATAATTTCCAAAATATTTATAATAATATGCTTATACAAACCAAAAATTATAATGGTACGAAATACTTTTCTAAATATGATACTTTTAAAGCACCTTATATATCTTTAAATATCAAAAAAGAATATTCAGAATTAGCAAATAAAAAATATAAAACTAAAGAGGGAGAAGGAGAAATCTATAAAGCTCTTCAAACTATTAAATTTACTTTAGATGAAAAGGGAGGCAAAATAAAAAGTGAAGCCGCTATAGATGCTAATACTTCTTTAAGTGCTCAAACTGGTCGAGAGTTTTCTGTAAATAATACCTTTGCTTTGTTTTTAAGAGAAAAAGGACAAGAAAAACCTTATTTTGCTGCTTTAATAAATGATATTACCAAATTTCAATAAAAAAATTTATAACTTAAAGTCGTTATAAATTTCATCAGTCATATCTTTTCCATCAAAGAAAGGGCTTATTTTAAAACCATGAAGTTTAGCAATAATATTTGAAGGAAATTTTCTTATTAAAGTATTTAAATCAGTTGTATTATGATTATAAAAATTACACCCTGCTGTAATTTTTTCATTTGAACTTTTAATATCTTTCATAATTTCTTTTAAATCTTTATTATTATCTAATTCTTCATAATCATTTTTTAATTTATTTAAAAGATTAAAGGCTTCTTTTAATTTTCTATCCATTTCAAAATTAGTAATCTTTTTATCTTTGAGGGCAATATAATCTTTAAAATAATCTTTATTAGAAACTAAAGTACTTTTAACAATATCATTAGCTCTTACTAAATAATCATATCTTTCTCTTAAAGTATCGTCAATTAAACCTTCAGCTTGTTCAATTTTGGTTTTTAAATATTGCATTTGGTTATATAATATAATATATCCAATACCTAGTAATCCTAATATAATAATTAAAATTAATCCAGTCATTAATAAATTCATTAACATCACCTTATTCTTAAAAAGATTATAACACATTTTTCTAAAGGAGGATAGAAAATGATTGTCAAAACTATAGTTGTAGGTAAGCTTGCTACGAATTGTTATTTAGTATGTAAAGGTAATAAATGTTTAATTATTGACCCCGGGGCAAGTCCTGAAATAATTGAAAAAGAATTAATTGGCTTAGAAGTTGTGGGTTTATTACTTACTCACAGCCATTTTGACCATACCGGAGCTCTAAATTATTTTATAACTAAGTATCATTTAGAAGTAAATAAAAATATTTTGGAATTTAATTATGAAATTATTAAAACTCCTGGTCATACTAAAGATTCAGTAAGCTTTTATTTTCCAGAAGAAAAGATAATGTTTACCGGTGATTTTCTTTTTCAAAATTCCTTTGGTCGAACTGATTTAGGTGGTAATAATAAAGAAATGTTAATAAGTCTTAAACTTATCAACAGTTATCCTGATAATATAATAATCTATCCCGGACATGGTAATTCATCGACTTTAGGTCAAGAAAAACTAAACTTTGCTACTTACCAACAATATTTGAATTAAATTTTGGCAAAAGGATAACTATAATTAATCTTTTCGTCAAATTCGACATAATTTAAATAAATAATTCTAATTAAATACCATTTCCCTGTATCAGGATTACTCATAATTAAATGGTCTCTTCCTGCTTGTTCAATCAATCCTTCATAAACTTTATCCCGCCATTCTACGGAATCTGGATAAGAAACATAAGCTTTAGCTTTTTTTCCCCGATTAAGTCTTAAAATATTTTCAATATAACTTTGTTCTTCTTCTCCTAAACTATCATAATTAATATTTCCCGGAGGTGTTATCATTTCTTGTCTTACTTCATTTTCGTCTTTTGCTCCCGGAAAAGTAGGATTTTCATAAAAACTCCCATTCATCAACATTCACCTCTTTAAAATATATGCAAATTTATTTTCAAATAGTATTTAATTTAGTATAATTATAATTAGGAGGTTAGACTTATGGATATTGATATTAAAAAAATTAAAGAAAAAGTATTACGTGATAATTTTATTATTCGTCATTTAGTTTTTATATTTGGGGTATTTTTACTAGCGATAAATTATAATTTATTCTTATTACCTAATAATTTTGTGACGGGAGGAACTGGAGGTTTAGCGATTATTTTCAAAACTCTTTTTTCTTGGAATCCTGCTTTATTTTTAGGTATTACTTCAATTCTTTTATTAATTCTATCCTTTTTACTTTTAGGATATAAAGATACGAAAAATTCGATTATTGGTTCTTTATTATATCCTGTAATGGTAAGTATAACCGCACCTTTAGCTAACCTTATTTTAAAATATTTAAATTTTGATACTACGATAATTCCCGTCGTAATTGCTGGTTTATTATATGGAACGGCCAATGGTTTAATCTTTAAAATGGGCTTTAATACTGGGGGTAGTGATATATTAATGAAAATAGTTAATAAATATGCTCATATTCAAGAAGGAAAAGCTATTTTAGTTATAAACATTTTAATAATGATAGGCGGAGCTTTTGTTTTTGGCCCAACTAAATTTATTTATGCTTTAATTATTTTAATTTTAAATACAACTATGGTTGATCGAATATTAACGGGTATTTCGAATAGTAAATTATTTATTATTTATACCAAAAAAGAACAAGAAGTTCAAAATTATATTATTAATGATTTAAAAAGCGGCGTCACAATCTTTAAAGCAACAGGTGGTTATTCCAAAGAAAAAGGTGATGTTTTAATGTGTGTAGTTCCTAATCGGGATTATTATTTATTTAAAGAAACAGTTTTAGAAATTGATCCTAATGCTTTCTTTGTTATTAATGATTGCTATGAAGTTGAAGGTGGTGTCAAAAGGACAAATTTACCATTTATTTAAGCCTATATAAATGGTATAATTTAAGAATAACGAGGTGGTAAAAATTGAATTTAATTCAAATTAAGAATTGTTATAAAGTCTATAATAATGGAGTAACGGCTATTGCTGATTTAAACTTAACTATTCAAAAAGGCGAATTTGTCTTTGTAATTGGTGCTAGTGGTAGTGGTAAATCAACACTTATAAAAATGTTATATCGGGAAGAAAGACCTACCAATGGTAGTGTCATTGTCGGGGGTATTAATGTAGCTAAATTAAGAAATTCAAAAGTTTATAAATTACGACGTAAATTAGGAATTGTTTTTCAAGATTTTAAATTATTACCTAAATTAACTGTTTATGAAAATGTTGCTTTTGCTTTAGAATCAATTGGAATGAATAGTAAAGAAATTAGACCTAAAGTATTAAAAGCTTTAGAAAGTGTCGGTTTAAAAGAAAAGGTACGTTCTTTTCCTAATCAATTATCCGGTGGAGAACAACAAAGAGTGTGTATTGCAAGAGCTATAGTTAATGAACCTAAATTATTAATATGTGATGAACCAACTGGAAATTTAGACCCGGAAACATCCAAAGAAATTGTAAAAATTCTTGATAATATTAATAAAGAATTTGATACAACCATAATCATGGCTACTCATGATAAAGAAATCGTAAATCGCATGAAAAAGCGAGTTTTACTTTTAGAAAACGGTGTTTTAACGGGGGATTATATGAAAGGAAGTTATAAAGCTCATGAAAGCAATTAGAGTATTATCACGGGGAATACGTGATGCCTTTAAAAGTGTATTTCGGAATTTTAGTTTAACAACTGCGGCGATTACTTGTAGTACGATTACTCTTTTATTAGTAGCTGTAGCTATGATAATTTCCTATAATGTTCGGAGTATCACTACTGATTTAGAAAAAGAATTAACTATTATTGCTTATTTAAAACAAAATACTAGCGAAGAAGAAATTAATAACTTAAAAGAAGAAATAGAAAAATTAGAAAATGTGAAAAGCGTAACTATTAAAGATAAAGATGAATGGAAAATTGAATTAAAAGATTATGACGAAACATTTAAAAATAGTTTAGATTATTTTGATGAGAATCCTTTACTTGATTCCATTGTTGTTAAAGTAAAAGATGTCGCTAATTTAAAAGAAACTACTGAGAAGATTCGGGCATATGATATTATTTCTAGTGCTGATTATGGTGAAGAAGCTGCGGAAAATATTGTAAGTGCTTTTGATATAATTGAGAAATTTGCCGTTATTATGGTTGCAGCTTTAGTACTTGTCACTTCATTCTTAATTAGTAATACTATTAGATTAACTATTTTTTCTAGAAGAAGTGAAATTGAAATAATGCGTTTAGTCGGGGCATCCAATGCAATGGTTAAACTGCCATTTATTTTTGAAGGTTTAGTTTTAGGAGTTTTAGGAAGTATTATCCCGATTCTTATTACCGTATATGGTTATATAATTTTATATGATCATTTTGGAGGACACTTACTATTATCCTTAATTAGATTAGTTGAACCTTTTAATTTTATAATTTATGTATCTTTACTTTTATTACTCATTGGTAGTGTTATCGGCATGATTGGTAGTTATCTATCAGTAAGAAGGTATTTGAAGATATGATGAAAAAGATATTAAAAACTATTTTATGTATTTCCATGGTTATCTCTTTACTTATAATTGATTTTTTAGGACCTATCCCAGTTTATGCGGCGACGAAAGAACCTCAAACATTGGGAGATTTAAAAAAACAATTAGCTGATTTAAAGCAACAAAAGAAAGATAATGAAGCTGATAAAAAAGAAACACAAGCCGAAATTAATGCTAAAAATGAAGCCATAAGAAATGCGGATAATGAAATTGATGAAGCGGAATACCAAATTGAACAAGCTGAAGATAAAATCGAAGAATCTAATACGAAAATTACCGAAGTTCAAGCTGGAATTGAAGAATTACTTCGTTTTTTACAACAATTAAAAAGTAAAAATACTTATTTAGAATATGTTTCTGAATCATCATCAATGACCGAATTAATCATGCGAATTAAAGCAGTTGAACAATTAAATGATTATAGTCAAAAAAAACTAGCAGAATTAGAACAATTAATTAAAGATAATGAAAAATTAAAAGAAGAATTAAATAAAAAACAAAAAGAATTAGCATCTAAAATTGAATCTTATAAGAAAACTATTGCAAGTTTAAATATTAATATGGAAGAATATGATGAATTTGCTTTAGATATTGATACTCAAATTAAAACAGTTCAAGCTAATGTGGATTCATACGTAAAATTATGTGCTAGTAGTAAAAAAAGTTATCTTGGTGATGATGAACTTTTATCCGATTGTGCTGATGTACCATATAATGCTGGTTGGTTAAAACCTTTAAAATCTGGAAAAGTGACGAGTCCCGAAGGTTATCGTACTCATCCAGTAACGGGTGAAAAATATAAATTCCATAGTGGTATTGATATTGGTGGTAATCCGGAAGGGACGCCTGTTTATGCCGCGGCCGCAGGTGTTGTATCTGGTATCGTTACTCGTTATTCTTGTGGGGGCAATATGGTTTATGTAAATGTGACCGTAGGTGGTAAAAAATATACAACGTTCTATTATCACTTACTTACAATTAATGTAAAAAATGGTCAAGTTGTGACCCAAAATACGATTATTGGTACCGTTGGTGGGGGTTCAACTGCTAAGAAAAATGGTGGATATGATACTTGTACCACGGGAGCTCACTTACACTTTGGAGTTGAAACTGGTTATTATAGTTATTCTGTTCAAAGTAAAGTTATTGTTCCTCCAGGATTTAATAATGTTAAAGGTTATACCTTTAAATCCAGAAACGATTATTATGCTTAAGAGTCTTATGGACTCTTTTTTGATTTGACAAATATTTAATTATGTTTATAATAATAAAAAATTATTTAAAGGAATAGGTGGATTAATATGCCAGAAATTATAAAAAATAATATTCCAGAAGTAGTAGATAATACTTTAATTACCGAATTAGCAATATCAGAATATATAAAAAAGCGCTTAATAAGAGCTGATATAAATACCCTTGGTGAACTCTTAGCAATTGATTTTAATCAATTAAAAAAAATCAGAAATTTAGGAAGAATTAATATAATAGAACTAAAAAATTATATTCATAGTTTAGGATATACTTTTATTAATGAAGATAATTATTTATCAGAAATTATTGAACAAAAGAAAAAACAAGGGTTAAAATTATTAGAAGATTATGGTTTTTCTAGTCGTGTTTATTTAACTTTATATGCTAATGATATTTATACATTAGAAGATTTAATTAAATTTGGTCCATCCGTCAATCAATTAAAAAATTTTGGACCTTTAAGACAACAAGAATTATTAGATAGAATGCAAGAATTAGGAGTTTATTTTAAAAATGATTTAAATTCTGAAGATCTAACTTCTTTAATATCTAATGATGACGAAATAAATAAATTACAACAAGAAAATACCGAGATTAGATTAAGAATTGAAAATAAAGAACGTTTAATTAAAGCTTATGAAAATCTATTACACCAAAAAGAAGAATTATTAACTTATGAAAAACAATTAGATTATCAAATTCAACAAGCACTAGTTGGACTAGGAAATACTCAAAATAGAGAAGATGATTTTGAAAATGGTCGAAGATAAATTAAACCTGATTAACAATTTAGATAAAGAAATTGCTAATTTAAAAAAATTAATCAAAGAAACTAAAAATACTAATGATATTTTGATATTAAGAATTAAAGAAAAACAATTAATTTTAAAGAAATTAGAATTAACCAAACAATAAAGGAAACCTAGTGTTTCTTTTTTTAGTAATTGAAAATAAATCTATTTTATTTTATACTATAGATAACAATAGAAAAGAGGATAAAAATGAAATTAAATAAAAAGATTATCCCAATCCTAGGTACAATCGTTATTCTGGGGGGGGGGTATTTTAGTAAGTAGAATATATAACTATACCCAAGGAAAATACCAAAGTTTTGAAAATTATAGACTAGCCATTGTAGTAAATGATAAAAAAACTAAGACTATTCCTAATCGTGGTTACTATAAAGTTGAAGTTAATTGTAATGACGCAAAGGGCGAATGGGACTACAATGCATGGAGTTTAAAAATAGATGAAATAAAAGAAGAAACCAAATGTGATATAACATTTACATCTGGTTTAGATAAAAAAGAATATGAAGAATATCTAAGTGCCGGGGTAAATGCCCGCCGTAATACTTACCGAGGTAAAAATATAACGAGTTATAAAGAATTACCAGAAGAAAACGAAATGAATTTATATAAACAAATTGAAAACTGTACCTTTGATGATATCTATGTTGGTGATTATATAGAAAGTAAGCAAACTGATAGTGAAAATAGAACAATAATTTGGTTAATCGCGGATATCAATAACTATTTATATTCGGGAGATACCGCATTAGACAAGTGTCATGCGACTATTATCCCGGCATATCCTTTAATGAACGCTCAAATGAATTCAGATAATGATAATACGGGAGGATATAAAGGAAGTGAGATATATACTACAACTTTAGGAACAACAATAGATACTAGTAAACAAGATATCTTAAATAAATATATAGTCCCGGATTTTGGTAATCATATTATTAAATATAAAAATTTAGTAAGTAATGCTATGGAAACTAGTCGT
Source organism: uncultured Bacilli bacterium (assembly GCA_947589195.1). Lineage (GTDB taxonomy): Bacteria > Bacillota_I > Bacilli_A > RF39 > UBA660 > MGBC108787. The sequence goes on from CANPZX010000041.1 coordinate 10,255, forward strand.
TCTAATCAATTTGGACAAAATAATGGAGCATCGTCTGGCTGGGCTTGGTATGATAGTCAAGTAGATTTAATGAGCGAAGTAAATGTGTATGGTTCGACAGTTTGGTCTTCATCAGGATATGATATTGGAATCGATAATCGTCAGTATGCGATATTCAAGCTTAAACCTGAATTTATTAACAGTTATGGGAACAAACGTTTTAACTATTGGTTAAAAGCGGTCGCCAACTCTACGGGCTTTGCTCATGTCGGCTCCAATGGCAATGCCCTCACGGCCATTGCGTCCGACTCGCGTGGTGTCCGTCCCCGCTTCCTAATTGATTAATTATGATAGGTCTCTAAATGAGACTTTTTTAAATGCTTTAGAAAAAAATTTTAACTTTTTGGCCATTTTTTTAAAGTTTTAGCAAGAAAAAAAAGGAAAATACAGATTTGCGGGTAATAATTATATTAGAGGATAAAAGTAATCCTCTATTCAAATAACTAGAAAGGGGGAAATTTTTAATGTTATTTGAAAATAGTTTTTGGTTGATTTACGAAAGGAGAATTTATAATTATGAATGA
>CANPZX010000042.1 GCA_947589195.1 uncultured Bacilli bacterium
CACTTGGTTCCTTCTTCTATCTTATCTACTTTTAAACTCCAAGCATTGTAGTCCCATTCGCCTTTGGCTTCGCCACAGTCAACATCAACTTTGTAATAACCACGATTGGGAATACTTTTAACCTTTTCATCATCTACTAAAATGGCTACTTTCGTATTATTTATTTTTTGGTATTTTCCTTGGGTATAATTATATATTCTACTTACTAAAATACCCCCCCCAGAACAACGATTGTACCTAGGATTGGGATAATCTTTTTATTTAATTTCATTGTTATCCTCTTTTCTATTGTTATCTATATTATAAGATAATTTTAGTTTATTTTCAATTACTTTCAAAAGCAAAAAAATATAAAGATAAGATTTCTTTATATTTTATAATTCAATTAATTCATACTCTTTAGTGCCAATACCTAATTCACTCGCGGCATCAATTGTATGAGTACCATGTCTTGATTCAATTCTTTCAAGTAAATGATCACGACCTGGATCATTAGAATTTTTTACTAGATCAATACAAGCAGCATCTAGAGCAACCGGATCTAAACTAGCAACAATTCCAATATCAGCCATACAAGGATCTTCGGCAACACTACAACAATCACAATCAACACTCATATTACACATGATATTAATATAAGCAATATTATCTTTAAAATAATTTACAACTGAAGACGCGGCATCAGCCATTGCTTCTAAGAAACTATCTTGATCTTGATGGAACATATCATCATAAGAACCATCATGACCACAACAATGAATAAATCTTTTCCCTTTACTTGAAGCTACCCCAATCGATAATTGTTTTAATGCGCCACCATAACCACCCATAGGATGTCCTTTAAAATGGGATAAAACTAACATTGAATCATAATTTGCTAAATTTTTACCAACATAATTTTTTTGAATAATTTTACCATTAGGTATATCTAAAACCATATCTGGTCCTTCACTATCCAAAATGTCAACATTAAAATATTTATTCCAATCATGTTTTTCCATTAATTTTAAATGTTTTTCTGTTGTATCTCTAGCTCCATCATAAGCAGTATTACATTCAACAATAGTTCCTTTAACATATTCAACCATTGGTTTTAAGAATTCGGGTTTTAAATAGTTTTGATTACCATCTTCTCCTGAATGAACTTTAACTGCTACTTTTTCTGGTAAATTTATACCTAATTTTTCATAAATTTCCACTACCTTCTCGGGTGTTAAATCTCTTGTAAAATAAACTTTTGCTTTTTCCATTTTTATTTTCCTCCTAATAATAGTATAACAGAAATTTCTAAAAACTACCTAAACTTTTTTTATTTTCATTATTAAATGTTAATATAGCCCGTTTATATTTACCAACATATTCTAAATTAAAATTATCTTTGGTATAATCTTTTATAACATTAATCCAGAATTGTTCAGCTTTTAAAGAACAGGGTAAAACCCTTACTATCCAGTTTCCTTTAAATTTAGTAAATACTTTATTAATAACTATTCTACCTATTCCTTTTCTTTTATAATTATTTAAGATAAATAATTCTTGAACAACATTTTGATTTTTTTCTAAATTAATTAAAACAAAACCTGTTAATTCGTTATTATTTTTAATAAAATATGCTTTATAATTTGGATTATTAAAATAAGGTTCTAAATCATAATCATAAAGAGCGGTTTGAGAATTTAATTCTATAGGAAAATCTAGGCTTATATTATGTAAATATAATTGCATTAATCTTTCTAATATTTCTTTTTTATTATTTAATATTTCTTCTAATTCTATATTCATATCAATATTCTTTCTATTATTTTATTTTAATTTTTGAAAAATATTTTGTAAATCATCATGGATAACTAAATTAGCATAATTATCATATGGGGTAGCCGTTTTATTTAATATAACTAAATATTTACCTTTAAACATTTTAACTAGACTACTAGCAGGCTCAACAGTTAAAGAAGTACCCGCAACAATTAGCATTTCTGCTTGCATTATCGCGTTAATAGCATCATCAAAACAAGGAGGTAGCATTTCCCCATAAAGGATAACATCAGGTTTAATTAAGCCACCACAACTACACCGAGGAATATCTTTACTATTAAATACTTCTTGAGCAGAGTAAGATTTATTACATTCTAAACAATGATTTTGATAAATAGTCCCATGAATTTCATAGACACATTTACTTTTAGCTTTTGTATGTAAACCATCAATATTTTGGGTAATTATCGCTTTTAATTTTCCTTGATCTTCTAATTTTTTTAAATATAAATGAACAATATTTGGTTTAGCATCTAAGCAATTTAGATTAGCTTTATAAAAATCATAGAAATCTTTAGGAGAGGAAAAAAATAAATCACGACTTAACATAAATTCGGCGGGATATTTAAATTTTTCTTGATATAGGCCATTAGCACTCCGAAAATCTTTAATCCCACTAGCGGTAGAAACGCCGGCTCCCCCAAAAAAGACAATATTAGAAGATTCATCAAGCATTTTTTGGAAAGTTGTTATTTTAGCCATTAATAAAGTTTACCTCCATCATTTTGATATTTTTGCATAACTTCTAAACAGTCTTCCCGATTTAATTCTTGCAGATTAAGCATTTCATTATGGCCTTTAATAAATTCATAGATATCATCATCTCTAAAACCAATCGAAGCTGCATCTTTTTTGGTACAAGCATAATATACATTAGTTATATTAGCCCAGATGATTGCTGATAAGCACATCGGACATGGTTCACAAGAAGTATATAAAATACAATCTGTTAAATCACTAGTATTTAAAACTTCACAAGCTTGCATAATAGCCACAATTTCGGCATGTAAAACAGGATTATGTTTTTGTAATACTTCATTATGGCCTTTACTTATTACTCTACCATTTTTTACAATTACCGCCCCGAAAGGACCACCATCATGATTAGTTATTCCCTTTATTGCTTCTTCTTTTGCTAATTTCATAAATTCATTCATTGATTTTCCTCCTTATTTTTTCGTTCATAATATTCTTTTATATATCGTTCAGTTTCTTCTTTAATTCTGGTTTTTTTGCCTTTTGCTAATAATAAAAAGACGATAACAAAAATTGTATAAAGAATAGGCATCCTAAATATTACATTAATAATTGTAAATCCCCCGATTCCCCACCATAAGTAATTTTTTCTTGTTTCATCTTCTTTTTCTAAAGGACGATTAAAGAAAAAAGTAACTACTAAATAGGCTAAAGGAATATATACCAAAGGATATCTATTAAAATCAGCAATACTAACGGAAACTAAATAATGCATATTCCCAAGGATTAAAACCCCGATTAAATAAGTTAAATATATTTTAAAAAGTACTTCTTTTTTCATTTATAACAGCCTACCCTTATATTTTATTATACTATAATTTTTTTAATAATAATATGCTTAAAAAAAGTAGCTTTTCAGCTACCTTTATATTATATTTAAGCAATTCCATTTGGTTTTACAATATCAGTTGCATTTATTTTATCTATCGTTAAATTTAATTTAGATGAACCAAAGTCAATATTTAAAGCTCTAATATATCCTTGATCATCTACGCTTACTTCGAATTCAACATTTTTAGAGAATTTATCTTTAACTTTATATACTTCACTATAAGCTAAGTTAGCATCATATTTTAAGATCTCAACTGTATAAGTTGTAATATTACCTTTTTTCTCTACTTTATTTACGGTAAAGATATGGTTTAAGAATAATAATTCTTGAGGAGTAAAGGTTGTATGTTTTCGAACATTTTTAACCCAAGTACCATTTGTTTTAGTCCAACTATCTTGATGATATTTTGGAGCAACAAAATCGTAATCTTTGTACATTCCTTCTGTACCTTTATAATAAGTAGTAGTATCACCATTAGTTAATAAAGCTTCATTTTTTTCTTTATTATAAGCCATAGTTTTACCATTTAAGTTATAAGTAAGACTATTAGCATCCCGAGTTTTAGCATAAGCATTTTCTATCAACCGAGCATATTCTTGTTTTTTAGTAGCTGTTAATTCATCTGGTTTTTTATTATCGGTAATAACGGCATCTTTTAATTCAGCTGGTCTTTTTACTGTAGTAGTATTAACATCGACAATTACTAAATCGAAATTAAAGCTTGAGTTAGAATTAGTAAAATCTTCATTTTTCCAATTGCTAACAACATGGATAATATAACCAGTTTTTTTATCAACTGAAACATAAACTTTAATATCTTTATTAAATGTATTAACACGATTATAAAGATTTTCCATCGCTTTATTAGCGACATCTTTATCAATCGTCACAAGATAAGTCATCCATGGTCTATCACTATCTAACTCAGCAGATTTAATATTTTTTAAAAGGGATAATGTACTAATTCCAAATCCAGAATATAATGATGGTTGTTTTTCCCAAACTCCATTATCATTACGCCATATATCTTGGTAGTAATAACGAGATAAAGGAGAATCTAGGGTTTGACGTCCTGGGATACCTTCAACATATTCTAAAACTTTATCATCAAATATACCATAACGACGATTATCGGCTTTATTATACCAAACATCATCTTTCGTATTATAATAACCACTATTTTTTAAAATATAACGAGCACTGTTAGCATTAGCAGTCTTCTTAACAACATCTTCAACTACTTTTTTATAGTCTTCTTTAACTGTTGGTGCAATTACTTCTTCCTTAGGAGCAGGAGTATCTTCTTCTGCTTTACTAGCTTCTTGTGCTTCTTTTTCTTCGGTATCTTTAACAGGAGTGGTAGTCTCTGTTTTTTCAGGTTCTTTAACTTCTGGAACAGTTTGTTCTTCCTTTTTATTTTCTTCTTGAGATTCACTTGGAACTACTGGTTCTTGTTGTTCTTCTACTTCAGGTTTTACAACTTCTTCTTTGGCTTCTTCAGCTGTTTTTTTATCATCAACTTGTACTTGTTCTACAGCATTAGTATCTTTCTTTTTTCCATTTTGTTCTTTTTTAGTCGTTTCATTTTTTAAAGCTATTTCTTCTTTCTTATTTTCTTCAGGTACAACTGATAAGTCTAAATTAGATACTTCATTATTAGTCGAATCAACATGTCTTACATCTTTTAAATTTTTGATTTCAACATTTTTAAAAGTTGCAACTGCAATGCCACCCGTAATAACAGAGGCCCCTAAAGTAGCAACGAAAACTTTTGACATTAATAAATTTTTCATAAACTCATCTCTTTCTAACCTAATTTTAACAAAGATATTAGTCTTCGTCAATTAAATTCTATATATTATATGCTAATCTTTTTTATTTGGTTCATCCATTTTTTCCAGATAATTTAAAATCTTATTTTGATTTTGAATTACTTTTTCTAAATGATCATATAATTGTTCTAATATTAATTCACTTTTTAAATCAGTTCGATAATCATTTTTATTCCGAATTGTATCTTTTTTCGCTTGTCTATTTTGACTCATCATAATAACCGGGGCTTGTAAAGCGGCAAGACACGATAATAATAAATTTAATAAGATAAAAGGATAAGGATCCACTGCTTTTTTAAGAAAATGAAGATTTAAAAATATCCAAAATATTAAAAAGCAACAGAATAAAATAATAAATGTCCAACTGCCCGCGACTTCACTTAGTTTATCAGCTACTTTTTCCCCAAAAGTCATTTTTTCATCACTTTCTTTATCAACATCAATAGTGATAGGATTATTAATTAATAAATCAATTATTTCTTCTTCATCTTTTTCTTCTAAATTTTGTTTTAATAACATTTTTACAATTTCTTTTTTTCTTTTTTCCATTTTAATCATTCCTTTACCTTCTTAATTATAACACTTTTAATTAAAATGGATTAATTATTTATCATTGGTTAGATCACCATCGCCAAAAACAGGGATTACTTCTCCTAAATATTTAGAACTAGGTTTAAAGATACATTTGACAAAATCTTTATCCCGCGCAAGTATTTCCCGAATATTTCTTTTTAAATCCCCGGGATATTTGATTTTTTCCGTGGCAACCCCGACCGCTTCTACTCCTAATCTTTTAGCTATATATAAAGCCCGATATAAATGATATTCTTGGGTCACAATTACAATTTTATGAGCATCAAAGATATTTTTGGCACGATAGATACTATCATAAGTGGAAAATCCCGCATGATCCATGAAAATATCAGAACTAGGAATGCCTTCATTAATGGCAAAATCTTTCATAATATTTACTTCGTCATAATTTTTTCGCCCATGATCTCCGGACATAATTATTTTGGGAGCAGTATTTTCTTGATATAGTAATATAGCTTTGTTTAAACGATCAGTTAACATTAAACTTGGTTTATTATCCTTTACTCCAGCTCCTAAAACTAAAATACAATCATAATCTTTTAAAGTAGTATAATCTTCGATAATTAAATCTTTAGTATCTAATTTAACATAAAAATTAAGGCCAAAAATTAAACTTAAACCACTAAGAGATAAAATTAATATAACTAATCCTAAACTTTTTAATTTATTCTTTTGTTTCATTATTGCTTCCCTACTTCATTATTTCGATGATGTTTTTTTATTTGCCAAATACTTAAAATAACAACAATTAGGATAAATAAACTACCTCCTAAAATATAATAAAAATTATTATTTTTCGGTTCTATAACATTTTCTACGATTTCTAAATCTTCTTTGGGTTCTTCTTTAGTTTTTTGTTCTTCTTCCCGGATAATATTTAAAACATATTGACTAGTAGAATTATCTTCTGCGACTACTTTTATCGTAATTATATTTTCGCCAATATTTAACTTATAAGTATCTAAACCGGTTATTTTAGCTTTAGAACTATCAGCTTCGGCCTTAACAATTATTTCTTCTTGTTCATATGGAACAGTTAAAAAGTAAGTAAATGTATCTTTTTGAAATTCAAAATTAATATTTTCAATAGTTAAACTTTTTAAAGCACTATTAGAAGATAAGGTAGTTGTCGTTTCTTTAGAAGTACTATTATTATTTGTTTCTCCACTCGAATTATTAGTTTCTTTTCTTGGTTCATCTAAATAGATATAACCGAGTGTTCCATAGCCATTTATTTCATATTCATAAATACTCATGGTTCTTTCATTATATAGAGTATAAACTTCTTCTTCGGGATCATAATCTATAACAAAAGCGACATGGCCTTTACTACCATTATCAAAGACTACAATCGAATTGGCTTTAGGAACTCTTCCCGTACTAAAACCAGCATTGTATGCACTTCTAAGCCAAGTATTAGCATTACCCCAGCCGGGAAGAACAATTCCTAATCGTTCATAAGCGGCCTTCCAAGCAATATATGTACAATTATCGACTACTTTACCATTTATTACTTGCGTTGGTTTATAAGGATTAGTCGCGGCTTTTACGCAAAAAGGACAAAAAAAGAGATAACTTATTATAAGTATTTTTCCCCATAATTTAAGCATTTTTACCACCTATCACAAACTAAATTAAATTCTAAACATAAATCTTCATCTAATGTTTTATAATATGAAGAATAAACTCCATAAGCATTTAGAAAGTCAATATAAATTCCCCCACTTACAACAGAGCTTAATTCTTTATTTAAATTATTTCTTAAAGTTGTCAAAGCATTATTTAAAGTACTAAAATCTTTATTATTTATTGTTAAATAGCGATATTCATAATAATATTGATGATCTTCGGTTGAAACAGTTAATTCTACGCCTTTAGTTTTTTTATTTACTAAATTATTTAAGCCATTTGCAACACTTTCTTCTTTAGCTGTATCATATTTTAAATTAGGAAAGATGTTTTTTTTCCACTCTGATATAGTAAAGTCATAATCATTTACTTTATTTCCATGAGGGTCAATCGCATTATCATCAACTACTACTAAATCGGTTTTATTGCCAATCTCAGGAGCTAATTCTGATAAATTAGTGGGATACATATAAGCATAAGGAGTGGAATAACGATAGTAGTTAATAGCAACTGAGATAAAATCATTTAAGTTAATTTTATCAATAGTTGAAGAAACAGGAGAAGAACTAGGTTTATTATTCGTACTAGAATTAGAATTATTATTTTTATTAGTACTTGTTTTATCACTAGTATTATTATTTGTTGTTTCATTCTTTTTCCAAGTAGCTTTTAACACCATATTATCTTTAATTAAAGTTTTAAAATCATATTCTTTATCATTAAGCATCCAAGAGGTAAAAGTATAACCATCTCTTGTGGGGTCCTCTGGTTTTTCCAAAGGCAATCCTTCTTCAACTAATACTGAAGCAATAGGACTACCACCATTGGAATCAAAAGAAACCCGATAATATACTTTCGAAACTGACTCTAATATTTCTTCTTCATTTAGTTCTTCTTGATAGTATTTCTTAATTACAATATCTGAATCATCAAGATTAACTTCACTATTTTTACTATCTGTATAAAAAACTACATTTTGATAAGCAACTTTATTTTCTTTTAAGATAGTAATTACATTATTAATAGTTTCTTCTAAACTTTTTCCTTTAAATTCTAAATTAGTTAAATTTTCTTTAGTTTTATCATTTAAATAATCAATATCATTTACTTCGGTAGTAATTTGACCAACCATTATTCCTTTTTTTGTTTGTTCATATTTTTCACTAAAATCTAATTTTAAAATAATAGAATTTACATTTAAATAAGCTAAATGATTTTCGGTTATTAACTTAGTTTTATTATTTTGTATTCCTAAAATAATTAGAATAATAATTAAAATAATTGCTAAAATTATTCCAACCCATATTTTTTTATTCTTTAACATAAAACACCTTCATTCTTAGTTAATAATATATCAAAATTTAGCCTTTATGTACATATGTTATTAGTTATTTTTTCTTACTAAATTCATGACTTTTACTTATATATTTAAATATTTCTTCATCTTTTAAAGTATTATCCAAAATAATAGTTATCCAATTATTTTTATTCATATGATAAGCTTTATAAAAACCTTTTGTAGTTAATAAATTTCTTATTTCTTCCGGATCTAATTTAATATTTAAAATATCTATATTACCATTTCCTTTAGTTATTTTAGCTTTATTAATATTCATAATTAAAGCATACCATTTCTTAGTTTTGGGATTACGAAATATCGTTGAATAATCATCTTTATTAAAAGGATGTTCCGGTTTATCTTTATATTTATCATAAATTATTTTAGTTAGATTATTAGCTTGTTTAGAATTAAAATTACTACTTATTGTACAATTATTTTTTATATCTTCTAATATATTTATAAATTCTTGTCTTACTTGACTGACAAATTTTCCCGTTTGGGATTCAATTCGATAATTTAAATATTCTTCATTAAAAGCTAAGTCATAAATATAGCCTTTTATTATATTATTCTTAGATATTTCTACTTTCACTAAAAAAGTATTATTTAAAATATTATTTTCATAAATATACAAATTATCTATTAATTTAAAACCATATATTATTAATTTATTAAAATCTATTTTTCTTTTTTTAAAAATGTCTTCTTCAAAATTCATTTTATTAACTCCTCGTATTTATTAGATTATATCATGTATATTTTAAAGAAGATAATAAATAAAATTAATTTATTAGAAAGCGAGGACGGACACCACCTCGGTCGGTTGCAAGATAGTTGCTGCCAGAATTACCATCGGTGTCTACACTAGCAAAGCGTGTTGAAGTAATAGCTTTTAACCAATAATGGAATCTAGTAGTACCATAACTGTTAATAAATTCTGGTTTCAACTTAAATATCGCATATTCTCGATTATCGATTCCGATATCATACCCTGATGAACTCCATACTGTACTTCCATACACATTTACTTCGCTCATTAAGTCTAAATACCGATCTTCCCACTCCCAACTTGATGATGCACCAGTATTTGCTCCATATTGATTGGAACGACTTGAATCCATATCACTACTTACTAAATTTCGATATTTAAGTATATGTCCATTAAAATCAGGAACTATATATTTATTTAAAACATCTTCTTTACCAGTTTCTATCGTCGTTCCTAAAGTGGTAGTATACATCTCACTTCCTTTATATCCTCCAGCTGTAGTACTACTGGAATTCATCGGAGCATTCATTAAAGGATATGCGGGAATAATGGTTGCATGACACTTATCTAAAGCAGTATCTCCGGAATATAAATAATTATTGATATCCGCGATTAACCAGATTATTGTTCTATTTTCACTATCGGTTTGTGTACTTTCTATATAATCTCCAACATAAATATCATCGAATGTACAATTTTTTATTTGGTTATATAAATTCATATTATTTTCTTCTGGTAATTCTTTATATTCGGTTATATTTTTACCACGATAAGTATTACGTCTCGCATTTACTCCAGCATTCAAATATTCCTCATATTTATCTTCACTTAATCCGGAAGTAAATTTTATATTACACTTGGTTCCTTCTTTTATTTCATCTATTTTTAAACTCCATGCATTGTAGTCCCATTCACCACGAGCATCCCCACAATCAACATCAACTTTGTAATAACCACGATTAGGAATAGTTTTAGCTTTTTCATTATCTACTACAATGGCTAATTTATAATTTTCATAACTTAGATATTTTCCTTGGGTATAGTTATATATTCTACTTACTAAAATACCCCCCCCCCAGAATGACAATTGTACCTAGGATTGGGATAATCTTTTTATTTAATTTCATTTTTATCCTCTTTTCTATTGTTAT
>CANPZX010000043.1 GCA_947589195.1 uncultured Bacilli bacterium
ATAGAAACTCTTAAAATCTATCCTGACGAGTATAAAAAGGAATATTCATTAATCTATCAAATGACACACCTTACAAAAGATAAAGGGTGTTTAGCACATGATGATAGATTAGATAGTTTAGAAATAGCAGTAAAAGAATGTTTAGATTTATTGATTGTTGATGCTGACAGAATAATACGAGAGCGAGAAGAAGAAGAATTTGAAAAAGAGCTTGCTAAGTATTGGGATATTGAAATAACAAATCCGAGTTGGTTTAATTTATAGATAAAATTTAAGCAGAGTTCTAATCCTCTCTCTGCTTAGGTTTTATTTTCTTATAGGACTTTTAAATCGTTTTTAAGGTGGGTTAAATTTCTCGGATGATAAATTAATCATCCCTTAACATCAACCCATGTTAAACCCACATTACTTCTATCCCAGAATTAATGTTTTGATATTTGATAAGTTTATTTTTATAAGTTTATAAAATTGTAGATTTATAAAAACAAATTTGTAGATTTTTATTTTAAAATTGTTCCAATAAGTATACCCTGAATACCTATATTGACACAAAATTAAAATACTATGGTGGATTTAAAAATGATTAGCTCCAATTCCGTAGGATGATGTTTGGTGGTTTGCTCCATAACTATAGGAAGAAGAACTACCACGACTGTTATATGAATTATTATAAGAATAAGGGTCTACTGTCCCCGATTGTCCAGTATAAGGATTTGTATTACCTATAGTAGAATAGTTATTATATGGATTATTATCCGGTGTAGTTCTATAATAACCATTTACATAAGTACCATTATTATTGTAATAGCCATTAACATACTGGTCGGCTATAGCAACAGTACAGGTAAAACTTAACATAACAATTAAAGATAAAATTTTATTCATAAAATACTCCATATTTATAACTAACTAATTAACATACAAATAAGTATTCCCACGAATTTTAATTCTTAAACCTTTAATACGGTGTTAATGCCTTCGCTTCGCTCAGGCATAGGGTTAAAAATTTATCACGAATTTTCAAAGCCCTATATTCGTACTTCGTGAGCGGAATTTTCCCCCGTGTACCCTACTACATTTGTAGTGTTTTGTATTAATTTATGATTTTTTGTTATTTATACAGCCCAAAACACTTATAAATACGGGTTTTTGATAAAATATAACATTTTATCTAAGAAAAATAAGGTTTAATTTTAAGTAAATTACACTAAAATCCACCAAAAAATGCACGACTTTTACACATTTTTACACCAAAATCCGCACGACTTCCTCTTTTGTTTATATATTTTTATGTTTTATTGCTTTAAAGATAAACTAAACATTAAATGTTGCTTATTTGTAAAAATATTATCATCTATATCTGGTAATAAATATACATCATAAGATTTTAAAAATGTTTGAATATCTTTAATAATCTTTTGTTTTAATGTTTTTATATCAAAACTAACTTCTAAATTTTTATCATGGTTTACACTAATATCAATATTATATTTATTCTTTAACTCATTATTTAGATTTTCTAAAACCTTTAAAAATGCTATATTTTCCATATTTAATAAGCCTCTTTTACTAAACATGGCATGTAATACCCTTTTATTTAATTAATCAAACAATAATTAATGTAAACTTTTGTAAATAAATTATTAGTTTACTGATAATTTTTATCAGTCACGGGCATTTATATAAGTATAAGACATTTTAACATAAAAATAAATAAATATAAATAAATGAAAGGAAGTAATTATGACAGGATTAGAACTAACAAAATTAAAACAAGAATTAAAGCAAGAAAAAGAAAAAGCATTAAACATTGCCCGAGAGAATATTAAAAAGGCACAATTAGAACTTGAACAGATTGTACAATATTACAACCAGTTAGGAGTATAATATGACCTATTACGAAAATGAAGCAAAACTAAACGGATTAAAACAGAAATATGGAACTATTGAGCGAGTGTATTATGCTTTAGAGATAGCATTAAAAAATGCTCAAAAGGTCAATAATAAACAAGCTATAAACATTATAAATGAATTAATTACTCATATTGACCTATACCACGGTATTTTTAGTATTTAATTTTTCTCACTCCGTAAACAAGATTAATAAAACAACACTCTAAGAAGTGTTACTTGTAATGCAAAAAATGAAAGGATAAATAAAAATGAGATTAACAAATAATTATGCTGTTGCACACGAATTTTTTTATCAAACAGATAATGCAAATTATACTTTTGGTACAAATTGCACTTTTAATATTGATAAATTTTATAGCTATGGTACTTGTATAGGGGAAATTACAGAAGATATATACGGGCAAAGAGTTTTATTAATATCAGATAATAATTTTTCAAATACAACAAGTAAACATTTATCTGCTTTAGTAAGTGCAAATCCATATTATAAAAGATATTATTTTCACCAATATATAGCAAGCAGAGGATTTTATACTAATGAAATTTTCGGAATAATTAAAAACAATTTACAGCCTGCAAAATTTACACTTAAAGAAAACCGAGAAGCATTTATCCATAATTTTAAAATGCTAAAAAATATGCTATTAATCAAAAAATTTCAAGGTTATAAAGAAGAAATAATACAATTATTAAAAGACAATGTTAAAACATATCAACTTATTACTAATGATATAAAGTTTAAAGAATATAAAAAACAAGAACTAATTAAACAAAAAGAAAAACAAAAGAAATTAAAAGAAGAATTAAAAACATTCCTAAATAAATATACTTACCTTAATTTAATTAATTTTACATTTAGTGATTTATATTTTAATGATTTTTCATTAAATGAATATTATACACAAAACGAATTAAAAAGAAAATTAAAACAATATTTTAACCCTAAAAAAGATTTATCTTTTATATGGGTAGAAGGTGAAAAGATTAAAACATCCCAATATATAACAGTTGATTTAAAAGAAGTTACAGCCTTATTAAAACTGTACTTAAAAGGTAAATTAAAACTTGGTATGAAAATTGCATATTATACCATTTTAGAGATTAAACCTACATATATTAAAGTAGGTTGTCATAAAATCCCTATAGAAAATATAAATGCTTTAATTGATTACTTGGGATTAAGGCAAGAACAAGAACAAGCAGCATAAGAAATGAAAGGATGATTTAAAATGATTGGTAAGCGAATTAAATACTGGATTCTTAATAGTTGGAATGAATGCTACACGGAATTAGCATACAATGTAAAGATTTACAATATTTTCCCTTCTAAATATCAAAATAAACTATATGACTTATTATTTGATGAGGATATAAGCCAAGAAATACATGAAGATTATATCAATCCATTAATTCAAGATTTTGAATTTAACCATAAAGATTATATTATAAGCTTTAACGGTAGGTCATGCGGTTATTTAATTTGTTCATATAGACATAATAATTATAATGTTTATGTTAAAGACACTCCCCCAACTGTTTTAAAGGATTTTAGAAGATTAGCTATTGATATTTATAATCAAATTTTATATCTAGCTAAAAATGCAACTATTGAACAAGAAACATACTTAAAAGAATGTAGTTATAATATTTTAAAAATAGCATAAGGAGTTACTAATGTTAATCACAATCAGAAAAAATATAGAATATAACACAATAACATTACATGTTAATGGTAAAAAAGAATCTAATGAAAAAATTAAGTATTATTTAGAAGAACTTGAAAAATGCCCTAATTATAAAATGGAAAAATATTCACATCACAATTTGATTGTAAAACAGTATATGACAATTGAGGAATAAACAATGCTAAAAATTAAAATATATCTTTTAAAACTTAAATTAAATTTATTTTACTGGTTATTAAAGAATCTTATTTACAGCAGATTATTTTTAAGAAGATTAGAAAGGATTTAAAAATGAGTTATTGTTCAAACTTAAATATTGCAGAGATAGAAAAACTATCACAAGAACAAATAAGCAAAAAACTGAATGAATGCGAGCAACAATGTAACAGATATACACAATGTGATACAGTGGCATATATGAATGATATATTAAGTTATTCCGAAAATTGCCCGAAAGAACTTACACAAGATGATATTATAACAACACTCACAAATGAAGATTGTGCATATAATCGGGCAAGTTGTGATATGTCATGTGATAATTCCCTTAATTACCCTTTATATGATGCAATGTATAACCGAGAGTATGATACTTTTTATAATAAAGAATAGAAAGGAATAAATAAATGTATAGAGTATATGCTTTTAGAACATCTTTTGAAGCTGAAACAATGGTAAATCTTTTAAATGAGTTTAAAATACCTTATGAAAATAATTTTCGTACTCATATAAATGAATTTATAGATACCGAGTTTATAATTCAACATGCTGAACAGTATCTAGATACATTACAATTTATTGATTATTTATGTAATAATTATTTAAAATCCATAGAACATCTTGAAACTTGCTATAAACAGGAGTTAATACAATGTGCCTAACTTCTGAACTTGATACAATTAATACTTTATTTTATGCAGATAATAGTTTAAATGTTATTATGTCTAAGGCTAATGAACTTGTAAAGGTATTTAAGACTAAGTCTTTAAAAAGCTTCAAACAACACGACATAGAAAAATACTTATTATATTTAAAACAGCAAGGTAATAAAAACAGTACAATAAATTCTAAGCTTGCATATTTAAGTAAGTGCTTAAAGTATCATAATATAAGACTTATTATGCCTTATCAGACAGTTAAAACTACTTATAAGAACATTATAAGCTCCAATGACTTTGAACAGTTAAGGGATAAATTTAAGGATAATAAAGAGTTATTACAGTTTATTAGTATAGCTTTTTATACTGGATTACGAGCTAATGAGATTTTAAATATATGTATGACACACCTAACAAAAAGGAATGATACATACTTTATTAATATTTATGATACTAAAAACCATATAGATAATTTAATCCCCATCACACACAAATTAAATAATATACTGGATAACTTTGAAGAATTTACACTCAATTATAAACAGATTTATTATTTACTTAAAAAAGAAGGGGTAAGACCGCATCTTTTTCGGCATAGTTTTATAACAAGATGTTTTGAAAAGGGACTGGATACTCATACTATAATGAGATTAGTTAATGAAAAGTCCGAAAAGAGTTTGCAAAGCTATGTGCATTTACGGAATAACTTTTTAATTCAGGAAGTTAATAAACTATAAAAGGAGTGAAAGTGAAAATACAAAAAATAGTAAACAGTAAAATCCTAGCTAAGAAATTGTCAGCAATGTTTGATTATATCGTATGGTTAGAATTGCATACACTGGATAACTTTATATTAATAGGTGATAGACATGGAACAGATTTAATGCAATGTAAATCATATAAAAACGGGATAACTTCAAACATAACTATAAAAAATAAGGTTGACCGCAGAGAACTAGCAAAAAAGCTAAAAGCTATGACAGAAGCTGAAATAATTTTAACTTTTGATAATGAAAACCCATTAATAATAATGGAAGGCATAAGAACAAAAGAACAATGCAGTTATTTCTGTTCAGCTAACCCTGCAAAAACTATGGAAGAAGCTAACGGAAATATTAAATGGAATTTTGATTTATTCAAAAAGATTTTAGGTATTAAATAATGAAAGGATAATAAAATGAAACTGAATGAAGAATATTTAAACATTGATTTAACAGGTATTAAAAAACCCGAAACACTTATTAAAAAGTTAATGAAAACTTTTAATTATTCTTTAAATGACATATCAAAAAGAATAACAATAACTTATCCTCAATTATCTTTAACTATAAATGGAAAAGTAAAAGTATCAAAAAGATTAAGTCAAGAACTAGGTGGAGTTTTCAACATACATCCTTATCTATTGTATAAGTTAAGATTAGAAAATGATATTAATGAAATACAAAAAGAAATTAAAAAATTAGGAATTATATAATAACAAATAGACTACATTATATATCCTATAGAATAACTTAAGTATTATATAGATATCCTGCATAACTATATTATTTATATTTATTTATTTATTTATATTATTAATAATAATATTAAAATAGTAGTAAGCAAATTCTTAATGTATGTAGTTAATTCATTTATAACTTAAATTCAATAATGATAATAAAAATAAAGATTTAACTATGCAAATAAAAAGGTATATTTTACTGTTAAAATCAATAAACAAAAGAAAAAATTTATTAAAATAAAAGATTAATCAATATTAATAATACTTTGTATGTTAATTTTTTCTGTTAAACCCCTTCTTTGTTAGTTTTGTCCTATTATCCACTGGATAACTTTAAAAATCGTATGGTTGAAATAAATTTTTGTTAATCAAAATTTATTTTCTATGTTAATTTAAAAAATCAATTCTGGCATAGAAGTAATGCCCCGATTTTTAATTTTTATGTGTAGGTAGGTATAAATTATCATCCGATAAAATAACAAGCCTTAAAATTGATTTAAAACTCCTATAAGAAATGAAAAGTATTATGAATAGAAGGTTTTAGAGGTTAAATTTTTTCCCTGCTTCCATTCCAAACTACACGACCTTTTATGAGTGCATTATCACTTTCAAAAATTTCTCTGGGTAAATATTTTTCATTATTAGATATTAAAAAGGTTTTTCCTGTTAAGTCCTGTTTTACTTTTTTAACTAAAATTTCATTGGATGTAGTTAATTCAATTACATATATTTTATTGTTTACTATTTCAACATCTGAATTATCAACTAAAAGTAAATCATCATTTCTAATATCATCAGATTTATTTAAACCAGAGTCCATGCTATCCCCTTTAGCTTGTAAGATAGAACAGTTATAAGGATTAATACCTAAGAAATTCTTTAACCATCTTTTATCAAAATATAGAGCCTCTTCTTCTGCATAATCAGGAAGCATTTCTCCTTTAGGATTAGCAGCTACTTTAACATGATAAAACGGAATAGGAATAATATTTGAAGTAACAGTAGTATATTCTTTTTCAACAATATAAGTTTGTTTTTCAATATCATAATTAAAAACTTTTTTAATTTTATCTATCCACGCAGCAGGGAAGGCAGTTAAACCTGTTTCTATATTTCCTATCATAGATTGAGAAACATCTAATTTTTTAGCAAATTCTGTTTGTGAGAGATGTAAAACTTCTTTTCTAAAAGTTTTTAAATTTTGAGCTTCTTTTGATAATTCCACGATTTAACTCCATTTGTAAAGTTTTGTAAAAAATAAAACACTAAACTGATATTTTTATTAGTTATATGGGAATAGTATAAATGTAAGGGTTAAACAAAGAGTTTAAACTTACCGAAACAATAATAACACAAAATCAATAAGAAAACAAATTTTGAATGGTACTTAAATTATTTAATCCCCTAAAGGCGAATAAGCCATAAAGCCTCCTTTCAACTTTTGTAGTAGTAAGTTTACTTTAAGTACAAGTCTTTAGGGGTTTTCTTTAAAAGATAGTTACAATTTTATATGAGGACTTAAAAATGAGAACAGTACACACCGTATTTTTAACTACAGAAACAAAACATTATTGTGAAGATGATTTAGAAACACAAGTCAACAAGAAGTTAGAGTTCTTACAGAATAGTTGTTTAGAAGCTGAAATTGTTGATGTCAGATTTATAAGTGATAAACAAGCTTATATTGTTTATAAATATTAGTTTTCCAGCGGTTCTGGCGACATAATTGAGCCAGTGCGTTATTAGAGCAGAGGGAATATACCTTCAACCGCCCTTCTTTCTATAGAGGTTGTGTAGTTTAGAGTTTGAACACCATAGCGAGTGGAACTGGTGTAATTCCAGTAGCAGCCTCTTTTTCTTTAAAACTTAATAATCAGAAAGGAATAAATTATGCCAAAAGAAAACTTACCTGTTTATACTTGCAGCAGTTGTACTCATTGTACAAACAAATATTGTCAAGTATTTAAACGACCTGTAGATATTAAATTTAACAGATGTAAAAATCATAGCCATTACAACCCGAATGCAAAAGTTTTTAAGGCAGATAAGAATCTTGAAATTATAATAGCTACCGAAGAAAAAGAACGAAATAAACATTACAAAGGCTGGTTAGCGGAAGATGAAAAGTTAAGGCAATTAATTTTAAAGGATATCAATAAAGAAAAACAACAAAGGAAATCAGCATAAATGAATAATATAGAAAAACAGATTGAATTGGAAAAACAAATGACACAATTATCCGTTGAAAAATTCAGACGAGAATTGGAAAAAGTAAAACAGCAGAACAGTTTTTCCAGTTCTAAATCTGGTAGTATAATCATTTCTAATGTTTTAGAAAGTTTTATAAATGAAATTAAACTGTATCTTGATGGTTACAGCAAGGGTAAAGCTATCAGAAGCACTATAGCAGCTTCAATAATTCTTAAACTCGGAGCGGAAACATCAGGATATATAGCAAGCAAGATATTATTAAACAGTATAAATATCGGAAGTGTACAAGCTGTTTATCGTGCTATCGGGCAAGCTTTGGAAGATGAATTTAAAATGAGGTCTTACAGAAAAGAAAATCATTATTATTATGATTCAATTCAAAAGGACTTAAATTCAAGGTGTGCAAAAGCACAACGCAAAAAGTACATCACAATGAACATGTTTAATAAGCGATTAGCTTTTCATATATCAAGGTGGAGTACCACCGAAAAAGTACAAACAGGTATGATTTTAACTCGTATGTTTGTAGAAACAACAGGTTTAATGGAATTTCAAGATGTTTTTAAGGGTAAGAAGCGAATTATATATTTACAACCGACAAAAGCTTTTTTAAAATTAACTGAAAACCTTAATAATAAGCTTGAAGTTTTAGAGCCATTCTTCCTGCCAATGGTAGCAGAGCCAAAACCTTGGACAGATATATTTGAAGGTGGATATTTAAGTCCGTATCTTAAACGAAATAAAGTTATTAAGAATAATGATAAAGCTTATTTAAAGAAGTTAAAAGAATATGGAACTAACAGAGTATTTGAAGCATTAAATGCAATTCAAAATACAAAGTGGCAGATAAACAATGAGGTGTTAAATGTTGTTAAGTTACTTTGGGAAGAAGGTAAAGAAGTTGCAGGTTTACCTAACAGGGAAGATACACCTGTTCCAAACTACCCTTTTCCTAATCAAACTAAAGATACTGTACTTAATGAGCGAGAGAAAAGTGCAGTTATTAAATGGAAAGCAGATACCTATGAAATACATAAAAAGAATGTAGCAGCAAGGTCAATAAGAATATTAACAAGTCAACTTTTAAGAATAGCTGAACAGTTTAAGGGGTATGAGCAGATATATTTTCCGTATCAAATGGATTTTAGAGGAAGAATTTACCCTATACCCGTACTGTTACATCCGCAAGGCAGTGACTTAGCAAAAGGTTTACTAAGGTTTGCAAGAGGAAAACCCATCACAACAAAAGAAGCTGAGGAATGGTTCTTTATACATGGAGCAAATATGTATGGGGAAGATAAAGTCAGCTATAAAGACAGGGTTCAATGGGTAAATAAACAAACAGAACAGATTTTGTTGAATGCTAAAGACCCGATAGAGAACAGATGGTGGACAGAAGCAGATAAACCGATACAGTTTTTAGCTTGGTGTTTAGAGTTTAAGAGATATAAAGAGAACCCAAAACTGTTTGAAACCCATATTCCTATTCAATTAGACGGAACATGTAACGGATTACAGCACTACAGTGCATTGTTAAGGGATGAAGTAGCAGGAAAAGCAGTAAACTTAATCAATTCTGATAAACCAAATGACATATATCAGACAGTAGCTAATAAATTAATAGAAAAACTGAAAGAAGCAAATGTTATTATTGCAAATGCTTGGCTGAACTTAGGAATAAACCGCAAGCTAACTAAAAGACCCGTAATGGTTTTACCCTATGGTGGAACTCAATTAAGTTGCAGGGAATATATAACAGCATATTTGAAAGAAAATTATTCAAGTGAGTTCTTATGGGAACATTTCCAAATCGGAAACAACCCCTCAGAATGTGTTTATAAGGTTAGTGTATGGTTAAGTCATTATTTATGGGAAAGTATCAGAGAAACTTTATCAAGTGCAATTATAGGAATGGATTATTTAAAAGCCTTAGCAAGAGTGAAACTCAAATATGATAATGCTATTGAATGGGTAACACCAATGGGTTTATTAATTCATCAAGCATACCAAAAAGCAAAAATGCACGAAATAAAAACAGAGTTATTTGGAAGAACATTAAAAACACGCTACCGAAATGATGAAGGGAACATTGATAAACAAAGACAATTAAACGGAATATGTCCTAATTTTATTCATAGTTTGGATGCAAGTTGTTTAATGTTATGGCTGTTAAAGTGTAAAGAAAAGAACATTGAAGCCTTTATGAGTGTTCATGATTGCTATGGAACATTAGCCCCTGATACGGCAGAATCAGCAAAACTATTAAGAGAAGCTTTTGTTGAAATATATAAAAGACCTATTTTAGATGATTTTGAAGCTGATTTAATTGAAACTTTACCTGATGATATAGAACTTCCCGAGAAACCAAAAGCAGGAAACTTAGATATAGAGGAAGTTTT
>CANPZX010000044.1 GCA_947589195.1 uncultured Bacilli bacterium
ATTGTTTCTTCTAAAGCTGGAGTATCTTCATGCATAAATACTAATAATTTAAATTTTCTACTTTCATTTTCTTTTAAGGTAAAATCATATAAATCATAAGCATTTATGGCTTCTTTAATTATCTTATTTTTATTATTTAATGGATGATTAACTAATTTATAATCATTTCTTGAATATATTGGCATATTCTTTACAATATCTTTTGAACCATCATATAAAATTACTCCGATATATTTATCACCTAATTGTTTTGTCTCTACTGGTAAACTCTCTAAATTAATAGTTGCACTTGCTAAATTATTACAAGTATTGGTAACAGTAAATGTATATGGTTCTGCTGTTTTAAAAAAATTATTATATAATTCTTCTTTTGATAATGGATAAGCATCAGTTAAAGTAATACCATCACCATCCTCAAATGTTACATTAAAACAAGCAGAATTAACTAAATTGGTTCCTTCTTGTTTTTTAGTTAATACCCAGAAGGCAAAAGTTGTTCCGATTATTAAAGTTATTAGGAGAATTATTAAAAGTGAAAGTCTTACTTTCTTACTCTTAAATAACCCCCCCCCTAAATGAATTTTAGTCATTCAAATCTCTCCTATTCTTATCTATATCTTAGCATTATTTGGGGTTATTGTAAATTAAAAAAAATTAGAATTGTCTATAGTATTCTAATATTTTTTATTTTATTTTTTTAAAAACCTCGGCCACCGCCACCGCCGCCACCGAAGCCGCCACCACTAGAGAAACCTCCACCAAAACCAGAACCACTACTATAACTAGAATTTGCTCTTTCTCTTGTTATGGCTGTTTGATTAGCATTAATTGTACTTCTTATCGCATTATTAATATGATTAAAAACATAATAATCTGTGAATGTAGGATAATAATCAACGTATACACCATTAGTTTCTAATTCTTTTATTTTAACATTCATAACTTTACTTACTTTATCGGCTAGCCCAAAAACACTAGCATAAACCAAGTATCTTTCCCATAAGATTATTTCGGGTAATTCTTTAGTTTCAAATGTACCAAAATCATTTAAGAAATTTTTGAATGCTTTCCATTTAGAATAATGGTCAATTCCTTTTTCGGTTTTCTTCGTAAAAACAATAGTATAAATGAAAAACATAATAGCTGGAATTAATATTAAAAGACCTAAGATTGATTCAACCATCCAGAAAATATTTAAATAAAATATTATAAAACTAGTAATTAAGAAGATTACTCCTAAAATTATTTGTTTATTTTTTTCTTCAAAAAATTGTTGTTTATCGCCATCAACTATTACTTTATTTTTCCATTTAGTATAACTACTATTAAAAGATTCACAAGTTTTGGTACTAGAAGCATATTTCTTTAAATCAGTGGTCGTAAAAGTATTATTAGAACCAACTTTATTAAATAAAAAGTCAATTAAATAATTCTCGGTTTCATTAGCATATGATTGGTTAATTAAAGTAAATTGATAATCTTTTTTCTTACCATTAGGTATTTCTTCTAATTTAATTATCTTTTTATAAACTAAATTCATTATAGAAGCAGTCAGGGCATTTTCATTTAGATGTTTATTATTCATTAAGTAATTAACAACTTCCACATTATAATCATCTATAAATTCCCGATTATATTTATTAGTAAAAGGACTTTTTCGTTCTTTATCGTATTTAAAATAAACATAAATAAAAGTAATAATTAAAGCTAAATACCAAAGATAAGTGATAGCTTTTATTCCATAATAAGTTCTTTTTATTTTTTGTCTTTCTTGATTAGCAATCTTGGCTCTTTCTTCTTCAACTTTTAAAATACTATCTAAAACATCTATATTGGTAGTTTTTAAAATTGTTTCTTCATCTAATAATTC
This sequence comes from uncultured Bacilli bacterium, assembly GCA_947589195.1. Lineage (GTDB taxonomy): Bacteria > Bacillota_I > Bacilli_A > RF39 > UBA660 > MGBC108787. Next base: position 1,871 of record CANPZX010000044.1, read on the forward strand.
TTTAGCAAAGGTTATTCTAATATCTAAAGAGTTGTAAGCATCTAAATTATTAATTGTAGCTATTAAAGATGAATCATCTAGTTTTTTTATTTCGCCCGCTAGATCACCATGGGCCCAGAAGCGAAAATCAGAACTTTTATCACTACTAGGTAAATTAACTTTTATATTGACATTATGAAGATCATCATCATAATTATTACCAATAAAATTCCAGTAGAATTCGGCAACATCATTGTGTAAGACTGCTACATCTTTAAGTAAATAAGTTATTTTAAAAATGGCTTTACCTTTAGTAGCATAATACATTTTTAAGCTTAAACCATCAACTAAAGGACTTATCGTATAACCCAAATTAGCATCATAATTTCTCTTTAAAGAAACATAATCTTGGTCATTTAAATTTTCAAAGCTTAAATCTCCTGAATAATCTTTAGCTTCAATTTTAATGATTTCTAAATCAGTGGCATTATACCGACTATTATTTGTAAAATCATCATCATTAAGTAAAGAATTACGATATAAAATATCCCGAATATATCCATTAAAAGTTCCTTTTAGAACAATCATTTCGGATACTTCACAATCACCATTTTCTAAGATATTGGCATTAATATAGTAATCAGTTATATCATAATCGACATTACTATAAGTTAAACCTTTAACTGAAATAGGAATTAAGAAAAGGAAAATAAAAATTTTTAATAATATTTTTTTCATCTTTTTTACCTCAATTAAAAGAAAATTTTAAGCCGAAGCTTAAAACTCTACTTTAACATTTTCTCTTTCGGTAGCACTAGCTTCAAAGAATGCTTCTCTTTTAAATTTAAATAAAGCCGCTACGATATTACTAGGTATTGTTTCCGTTTTGTTATTGTAAGTTAAAACTGTATCATTATAAAATTGACGAGCACTAGCGATTTTTTCTTCCGTTTCTTTTAATTCTTGTTGTAATTCTAAAAAGTTAGTATTAGCTTTTAAATCGGGATAACTTTCGGCTAAGGCAAATAGTTTCGTCATGGCTTTTGAAAGCTCACTATTCGCTTCCATTTCAGCTTCTTTAGAATCAGCACTTAAGAAAGTATTGCGGGCTTTCACAATATCCTCTAAAGTTTCACTTTCATGTTTAGCATAGCCTTTTACTGTTTCTACGACATTAGGAATTAAATCAAATCTTCTTTTTAATTGAACATCTATTTGGGCCCATTGATCTCTTACCCGATTTCTTAAAACAACTAAAGTATTATAAGTAGTAATAACAAATAAAACAATTATTAAAATAACAGCAATTAAAATGATTATACCAATATTCATGCTTTTTCCTCCTTTATAGTATATATTCTATCATATTGAATTTTAATTAGCAATTAGACATATTATTTTTTAGGAGATAAATATGAATTTTTTTACTGGTTTTTTAGTGGGTGTTGTAAGTTTAATTCCCGGGATAAGTGGCGGAACAATTTTGGTTTTATTAAAACAATATGAAAATGTTGCTTCTTTTTTAAGTAATTTTAAAGAAAAAAAGAATCAAATAAATTTATTAATTATCGGTTTAGGAATTATTTTAGGAGCAATTACTTTTGCCCGAATCATTGAATTTTGTTTTTATTTCTTTCCAAGTGAAACTTTAATTTTATTTGGGGGTTTTGTTTTATTTAGTTTACCGGGTTTAATTAAGACGGAACAAAATAATTTTTCGCCTTTATTTTTTATTATCGGGATGATTTTAATGGGAATATTAGGTTTATTTAGTTATCAAAGTAATTTGGTAATAGAAAATTATCCTACTTTAAATATTAGTTTTTTATTATTTTTTACTTTATGTGGAACTATCGATGGCTTTTTTACTATCTTACCAGGAATATCAGGTTCAATGGTTATGATGATACTAGGTCCTTATTTTTTATATAAATCTTATTTAGCTAATTTATCTTTAACTAATATTATTTTTCTTATTCCTTTAACTTGCTATTTTCTGGGGGATATTTTAGGTTTATTTTTTGGGGGAAAATTTTCTTTATTTTGTTTAAAAAAAAATCGTAAACTAACTATTAGTTTACTTTTAGGAATGGTTTTTATGAGTGTAATTTTAATATTACCTAGTTTTTCTTTTAAATTTAAAGAAGTAGTTTATTATTTAATCTTTTTAATTATTAGTTATTTAATTACAAAATTAATTAGTATTTTTACTTAGTTTTTCTTAACTTGAATAACTGGTCTTATCGTTCTTTCAGTTAAAGTACTTACATTACTTCCATTCGAAGCTTTAACATAACTTATTCCACTTGATAAAGTGGCATAAGTATATAGCCAAGTATTTACATCGCCGATTAATCCTCCTTCGGTTAAATCCATGATGCGAATATAGCTTGTATCAGTTACCCCATTAACCATAACAGGCATCAAAACTAGTGAATTACGAGTTATCGCTTTTTGTAAAGGATTTTGCATTTTTAACCATTCTTCCACTATAGTTTTAATAATGCTATTTTGCCAGTTATATTGGCGATAATAACTAGCATTAGTATAATAACAATAGTAATCATTCATAGCAATAGAACACATTTTAATACGATCATTAGTAAAAGTCATATTAAATTGTAAATTAGTAATAATTGTATTAATTTCGCTAGAAGTTAAACTTCTATTTAAAACTAAAGTAACCGAGTTTTCAACCGAGTTATCCTTTAAAACTAACCATGTTAGTCCCCCATATGAAACACTTTCTTTGGCATTATAGTTTTTTCGTTTTAATTTGGTATCATCACTTTCAGCATGATCATTTAAATAATCTTTAGTTTCATTAACAACACTATTTACTAAAACCCGATTATGGGCATAATTTAAAAGAGTAGCAGATAAAGTCATCAGAAAAACTAAAAAGAAGGAATAAATCAAAGAAATAGCAATAAAACCATTTTTCTTTCTCATCTTTATTCCCTCCTCTAGTATCTAAATTATATAATAGTTATTTTGTTTATTCAAGCTAAGCACAATAATTTTTGCCAAATAAACCTTTAAGGGTTGAGCCAAGTGAACGACCTAAATCACAGCAAAAAGTATAGAACTTAGTTAATGAATTAATAACTGAATATAAATTACCACCATTAATATTGGTTAATTCTTCACTAGTAAGTTGCATATTATCACTCCTTTCTAACAACTTTTACTAAAGAAACCTTGAAAAACTCCGACTAAAAAACTTATAACTGCTCCGACGCCCACAGCAATAGCTACTTTTAAACTGCCACCTTGGACTTGGATAAGCTCATTATCTTTTAAAAGCATATTATTCCTCCTTTCTTGTTTGTTTATTTAAATCAATTACGGAATCAAATAAATAATCATGATGTTTATGACTTACATAAATAATCGTTTTATCTTTAAAATAATCTAAAATATTTTTAATAATATCTATTTCTAAGTCATCATTTACTTCACTTAAAGCTTCATCTAAAATTAAAATTTGAAAATTATTAAGTAAGGCTCTAGCTAAAATAATTCGTTGTTTTTCCCCACCTGATAAATTTAAACTATCTTTAAAAATCATACTTTCATACCCTAGAGTTTTACGTAAAGCAATTTCATTAATATGACAAATTTTTAAAATTTTTTCATAATAATCTTCCTTTACTTCCCGATAAAATAGGATATTATTCTTTATGGTATCTTGAACTAAACATTCCTTTTGCCCTACGTAGGTGATATTTTGCTGTAAAGAAGATTTTACAATATTAGATATTTTTTCGTTATTTATATAAATAGGCAAATCCTGTTTGGTTCTTAAACCGGCAATTAAACTACAAAGTGTACTTTTACCTTGACCACTCATTCCTTTTAATAAGACATGAGATTTTTCTTTAATAGTTAAATTTAAATTATTAAACAAAGTTTGATGATAATTTATTTCATAAGTTAAATTTTTAATTTCAATATCTCCTTTTCTAAATTGGTTGGTACACTCCTCCTTTTCTATAGGAATATCAAAATAATCTCTAATCTTATGAATACTAGCTTTAATATAATTATATTTAGGAATAATAATGATTAAATTGCGAATATAACTTACAGGGTAATTGATAAGAAAAAAGTAAGTATATAAATCAATTATCGTTAATTCTTTTAAATAAATTAAAATAAAACCAATAACTATTATGGAATAGTTAAGCATTTGTTCAAAAAAGTCCGCGATAGTTCGTAATTTAAGAAGCGTTTTTTCTAAAGTATAATTATTATTTAGGGTATCTTCGGTTATCTTATTTAGCTTCTCTTGGGCTTTTGGTAAAACATGCAAGTTTTTAAGCGTCGTAAACACATCTAAATTCTCAATAATTTGAGCTTTAAATAAAGCATTAACATCAATATTTTGGATAATTTTTTTAAAAAGTATTTTACTATAAATTAGTCCCGTTATAAAATATCCTATTAAAAATAAACAAAGCACTAAAAAAAGAATAAGATTTAATTTAACTAAGACTAAAAAAACTATTAAAGCAAAAATACTTTCCAGTAGAACCTGTAAAAGAATCTCCGTAATAAATTCTTTTAAAGAAGATAACTCATCTACTCGACTCATAATCTCTCCAGTGGTTCGATTTTTAATAAAATTATCCGGAAGTAAAAACAAGTGATTTAAAAAAGCGGGATATAATTTTTCATCAATTCTTTTATTCAATTTATTTTTAGCATAATTTTCATAATAAGTTAAAATTATTTTAAAAATATAACCTCCTAAGAATATAAGAGAAATTACAAATAAATTATTTTGATAATTTAAGGTATTAATTTTAAAATGAAAGCTTAAAATAATACTAAAGAGAATTAAAATAATTTTAGTTATTATAAGGGATATTAAAATCTTTTTATTCTCTTTAAAGGTACTTTTAATGAAGTTTTTAAGGTAGTTGTGTGATTTAATATACGTAATTTCTCTTTTAGGATAAAATTCTAAAATAACTTTGGTCCATTTTGTTAGAAATTCTTTAATCGGCATGATAACTTTGCCTACAGCCGGATCCATCATAATAATTTTCGTGGACGTAATTTTATAGATAACTACAAAATGACTAAACTTATCTGTTTCAATATGCGCGATACAAGGTAAAATAATTTTATTTAAATCTTTAAAATCATTTAATCTTTTACCTGTAGCATCAAATCCATACATCCTGGCAGCCTTTAAAATTTCATATGCATTCGTCCCCTCCCTAGACGTGGATGTATCAATCCGTAATTTTTCTAAAGGAACATAACCATGATAGTACTTAATAATTGATAAAAGCGAGCATATACCACAGTCTTTTAAATCTTGTTGAATAACCACAAATTCTTTTCTCATTTTCACCTCCTATTATAATTATTACCCGTAAATCTGTATTTTCCTTTTTTTTTTGCCAAAAAAATAACAAAAAGGCTATTTTTTGTTAAATTTTTTCTTTTTCGACTCTCTTTTAGCTTTCTCCTTTAACTTTTTCATTAACTCAAATTCTTTAAAGTTACTATTTTTTAAATTAGGAAAAGCTTCAAGTAATCGTTTAGGATAGGTTTTAAAATTATGAACTTTTTCGCGAATTAGTTTTTCTAACATTCCCGGTAATTTAGCTAATTTTTCTTTCTTCAATTCTTCACAAATAATTATTCTATTTCGTAAGTTATAAGCAATAACCATCGAATAAATAATATCAATAATAAATATAAGCATTAAAACCAAAGATATTATCTTTAAAGTTAAAGATGGTATTTTATTTACTAATTTAAATATTCGGGGATTAGCTAGATAAATAACTACTAAAGAACCTAAACCAAATAATAAAGTATTTTGTAAGCATATTCGACCATTTAAGTTACATTTATAACTAGAATAATCCCACCATTTATTATGAAAAATCTTTTCTAAAACAAAACTAGTAAAATATTCTAAACAAGAAGTAATAACTGATCCTAGAATAAAGACAACTACTGGATCTTCTTTAAACCTTGATAAACAATAAGTAATAAATAAACTTCCTATCCCATAAATCGGACAATATGGTCCAAATAAAAAACCTCGATTAACTAATTTTTTTTGATAAAAACTACAAAAAATTACTTCACAAAGATAACCTAAAAAACTATAAATTAAAAATATTAAAAAAACATTTGCTAAATTCCAATTCATAATCTCACCTTCTTTCTAATTGTATCATATATTTAATTTAGATATCTAAATTTTATTAAAATTGGTCTAAATTTAGTATTATACATATATAATTTAATAAAAGTTGGAGGGATTAATGTGATAAATAAACAAGGTTTGTGGTTTGTAACACTTTTTAGTTTAATATTAGTTTTAAGTATTTATTATGTAACAATTAAAGATGATGATTTATTAGCAATTGCTAAAGAAAATACCCCTGTCTCGGCACCCGTTAGTTCAATTGTAGATACAACAGAAAGTAGTGTCATTGTTTCATTACGCGTTCAAGATGAAGAAGAAATGTTAGAAGAAATTAAAGCTTTACAAACAATTCTTTTAGATAATGAAGCTAGTTTACAAGAAAAAAATGATGCTTATAATTCTTTACAAGTCATTAACGCTACGCAAGGGAAAAAAGAAGCTTTAGAAAAAAAGATAAAAAGTACTTATAATTTAGATTGTTTTGTTAAAATTAAAAATGATCAAATTACAGTAACTATAGCTAGTAAAGATCATAATAGTACTCTAGCTAATAATATCATTCGTTCCATTCAAGAAGAATATGAAGAAAAAATGTATATTACGGTTAAATTTCAAGGTTAAATAAATACTAACCCGCACTTATTCCTAATTTATTCATAATATAAAGTAGTTATAATATTTTGGGAAGAAAGTGAGAAAAAATGAAAAATAGTATATTAACAAATCGCGAATTAGAAGTTTTTGAACTTTTAATTTTAAATAAATCTACTAAAGAAATTGCTGAGTTTTTAGGTATTAGTGAAAAAACAGTGCGAAATCATATATCTAATGTTATGCAAAAATTAGGAGTTAAAGGTCGCGCTCAAGCTGTTGTGGAACTTTTAAAACTCGGTGAAATTAGTATTTAAAGAAAATTTATGCTCATCATTATGATGAGATTTTTTTATTTTCAAAGCATATTTTAATTAAAGATAAATATATTTAATTAGGTGAGTTTTATGCTTAAAAATGGAATTTATAGACGAATAGCTATTGCTTCTTTAGCTTTAGTTATTTTAGTTATTACTTATCTTTTTCCTACGAGTATTAAAGAGAATACTTTTAAACAAAATTTAACTTATGAAGATATAAGTAAAACAGCAGTTTATTTATTAGATAAACAAGAATTAGTTTCCCGAGTTGATTTATTAATTAGTAATAACGAAGATACTTTAAAAAGAATTAAAGAAATTATTAATACTTTAACTATTAATAGTAATGAAAGTGAATACATTCCTACTAATTTTTATGCTGTTATTCCTAGTGGCACAAAACTTAATGATTTAACTTTGGAAAAAGGGTTATTAAAACTAGATTTTTCAGCTAATTTTTTAAATACAACTAAAAATATGGAACGAAAAATGATTGAATCCTTAGTTTATTCTTTAACCGAATTAAAAGAAGTAAATAATATTTTAATTTATGTGGAAGGTAAACAATTAATTGAATTACCGATTAGCAAAGAAAAATTACCTAGTTTACTTAATAAAGATTTTGGCGTTAATAAGATTTATGAAATTGATAGTTTAAAAAGTACCCAAAAAGCAACTATTTATTATGGAGCAAGAGATAATGAAGTATTCTATTATGTTCCTATTACTTATGTTGCTAATACGGATAAGGAAAAAGTAGAAATTATTATTGAAAGATTAAAAACTACCCCGATTTATGAAACTAATTTAATTAGTTATTTGAATGCTGCGACCGAAATTACCAATTATGAAATATTAGAAAATGAAATTAAATTAAGTTTTAATGAATATTTACTAGATGATTTAAATAATGAGAAGATTTTGGAGGAAGTTCAGTATACTATTTTTTTATCTATTAGAGATACTTATGATATTTATAAGGTAGAATTTGATGTAAAAAAAGGAGAAGAAAGCGTGAATTTTGTTATAAATGCTCTTGAATAATCCATAATATTATTATATAATCGTGTTATCTAGTTGGTTATGTCCCGATAGCTCAGCTGGATAGAGCATACGCCTTCTAAGCGTACGGTCGAGTGTTCGAATCACTCTCGGGACACCATTTTAGATTATAAAAAGCCTTTATATGGGGCTTTTTTTATTTTTAAAATTACTCTACTTTTATTACTTTGGAGTAATTTTAATATTAATGGAAATGTTATATTAATTAAAGTATCAAAAAAGTTAAAAAGCCTCACTTTAAGAGGCTTTACCGATTAGAAATCTTGGACGGACACCAATCCAATCGGAAGATGCGTAGTTCGTGCTGGCATAGCCAAAGCCGTTGGCATAAGTAAAGCTCGTAGAGTTGGCGACCGCTTTTAACCAATAATGATTCCCGTAACTATTAATAAACTCTGGTTTTAGTTGGAAAATAGCATACTGACGATTATCGATTCCGATATCGTATCCAGATGAACTCAATACTGTTGAACCATAGACATTCACTTCGCTCATTAAATCTAACTTACTATCA
>CANPZX010000045.1 GCA_947589195.1 uncultured Bacilli bacterium
AATAACACTATCAAGACATTTTGGTAAATATTTTTCAACATTATAAATAGGTATTATAATACTAAATTTAATCATTTTTTGTTTCCCAAATTTTATTATAAATTAAAGTTTCTACCCTACTCATTAATCTATTATATATTGGCCTTATCATCCATTTTATAGTCCTTTTTATAAAATTATCATGTGCTAGTTCTAAAACTTGTGATAGAAGTTTTTTATCATAATATCCTACTTTTTTATTTTGTTTGTAAACTTTTTTAGCAATAGCTTTTTTCTTATCCAATATTTGTTTTCTATTATAAATGTACACATTTTGGCCAATTCTTCCACTTAAGTAAACTGCTTCATCTAAACTAATATCTAATTTTAAGTTTTCTTTTATCTGCTTTTGAATTATTCTTATATCAGAATCAAATACTGCCTTTTTAGATAATACTGTTTCATTTAAATTGGAAGCTCTATAACATAGTTGAATTTCTCTCATATTAGCCATCTTAACTTTTTGTAATGCTCTCGACCACAACTCAGCATCTTCAGTTTTATAATCTTTATCGTAAAATAGATTGTATTTCATAATATCGGCACGTTTCATCATAATTGTTGGATGATACATTTGATTATTAACTAAAGAATATGTTTTTATTTGCTCATGAGTAGTTAATGGATAAACTTGTCTTTCATCATTCATGAATTGATATACTGCTGTACCTAATATAGATATTTCAGGATTTTTACTAAAATATTCAAGTTGTCTTTCAAACCTCATTGGCATCGATATATCATCATCGTCCATACGAGCAATATATTTTCCAACTGCACGTTTTATTCCAACATTAAGAGATTCTGAAAAACCTAATTTTTCTTTATTAGCTATAATAACTATTCTTTTATCATCAATCTTTTTTAATTCTTCAATTATTTCATTTTGTGAATCTGATTTTTCAACAACAATAATAAATTCAAAATTAGTAAACGTTTGGTTTAAAATACTTTCAATAGCAGGTTTAATATAATCAGTTCTATTATACAATGACATAATTACAGATACTTCAGGAATTTCTTTAGTATTTTTTTCATTATATAATTTTCTTTTAATCTTTCCCCACTCAGTAATATCTTCCCACCATTCGGGAAACTTTTGTAACAAGTAAAAAGCATTCCAAAATTTATCATACCCATATGAATGAACAATAGTAGCATTTTTACTTCCACTTCTGGCAGGGTGGCAACAATATTCTTTTATATCAATTGATTCAACTGATATATCAAAATCTTGTACTAATAGATTTAATACTCCTTGGTCTAAATATCTTATTTTTTTATTTAATTCTTTTAATTTTTCATAGCACCATGCTGTCATTTCATCATATCTTTTAAGTTTATCAGAAAAAACTATTAAACCAGAATTTAAAGTTGTTAAAAACATATTATAATTTTCAATTGGTTCAGTAAAATTAGATTCTACCATAAAATTTATGTCTGAATATGTCATAGCTAAACCAGTTTTATCACCATATTTCAATAAATCTTTAAAATCTTTTTGAATTAAAATGTCAACATCATGCCAAATTACTTTTTTGTATTTATGTAACAAATCAAAACATTCAAATCTGCACAAGCACATATTAGAATACAAATTTAAACAGTCTTTGTCTAAAATATCCTTATTAATTTTATTTTCGTATTTTATAAATTCACAAGGCAAAATTGTATTCAATGCTGTCTGATTTTCTTTATCAATACCATCATGATATACGATTATATCAAATTCTTTTAAAGAAAAGTGCTTTTTTATTCCTATTAAAACCGTTGCTAAAGCAGATGTTAAATTATTTGTTATTCCAAACACAATTGCCAATTCTTTTTTACTACTTTTCAAATCTAAAACCTCCTCTAATAAATAAACTATAAATTTATTTAATTAGTTTTTTCCTCATGATATTATTTATCAGTATTAACATTCCATATATTATCTTTTGTCTTAACATTACCTATTATATTATTTACCGTTTCAAATGAAGTTACCATTGAATGATCCATGTTATTATAACGATGTTGCCCATTTCTACCAACACAATATAAATTGTTAATTGTATTTAAGAAATTAACCAATTTATCAATTTCATCATAAGTATCAAAATAAGCTGGATATGCCTTTTTTACTTTTTCTCTATGAGCATCTAAAATATTTTCTTCTTTTATTATTCCCATTTTAATTAATTCTTTTGAAGCAAAATCAATACACTCTTCATCAGTCATGTTCCAAAAATCATCATTTTCATTACAAAAATATTCTAATCCTATCCAAACTTTATTGTCTATGTCTTCAACTAAATATGGACTCCAGTTATTAAAAATTTGGATTCTTCCTAATTTTACATCAGGTTCTTGAACATAAATCCAACAGTCTGGAACTATGTTATTAATAGTCTTTATATCTGTTTCATTAACAAGATTAAGCTTATCAACTAATAAACCAATTGTTACAAAATCACGATATGGTAATCCCTTTGCAATTGCATTTATATTTTTAGGCACGTCATTCATTCCAGCAACTAAATCTTTTAAAGGCATACTAGAAATAAATATATCTCCTTTTATTTCTTTTTTAGTACCGCCAACATTACAAACTACTGAAACAATTTTATTATCTTTTTTGTTTATTTTTATAACTTGATGATTTTTTTCAACTTTTCCACCCATTTTTTCAAAATCACTTGCAACTAATTCCCATAATTGCCCTGGACCATATTTGGGATAAACAAATTCTTCAATTAATGAAGTTTCTACTTTGCCTTTAATATGAAAAATTTTCTTAAACATATCTTTTATTACCGCAGTAATAGATAAACCTTTTACTCTTTGAGCTCCCCAGTCAGCAGATATTTCACTTGGATGTCTTCCCCAAAGTTTTTCGGTGTACTTTTCAAAAAACATACTATATAATTTTTTCCCAAATCTATTAATATAAAAATTTTCTAATGAATCTTCTTTCTTTTTTATAATCATAGATTTTAAGTAACTACAACCTGCCACAAAAGTTCGACATAATCCCATGTTCTTAAATGTTTGGAATTTCATGCTAATTGGATAGTCAAAGAACTTTTTTAAATAATATATTCTTGAAACTCTTTGTCTAACCAACATTACCCTATCATCTTTTTCTGGATCAGGTCCATTTTTAGCTAAATTTTTTTCTCTTCCTAGTTTTTTATCGTCATAAGATGGCTTGCCTTGTATTGGCATTATTTCTTGCCAAAATTTGTTGACATCCTCATCTTTAGAGAAGAACCGATGCCCACCTATGTCCATACGATTTCCTTTGTATTTTACTGTTCTTGAAATACCACCAATTTCATTACTTTCTTCCAAAATTATTACATCAAAGTTTTTACTCTTTTTTAATAATTCATATCCTGCTGTTAATCCTGCAGGTCCTGCACCAATAATTACAACTTTTTTCTTTTCCATAAAACACCAATTTTAAATTAAATTCACCTTTCTTTATATCAATTTATTTTATTATTTTATAAAATACTTTACGAGCAACAAAATTCCAAATAAATACTAAAATTGTAGAAATAATTTTACTTATTAGATAGTAGAAATGAATTTTAGAAGTAAACAAGGCTACTAATATAGTATCTATTATCAAACCCAATACTCCTATAATACCATATACAATAAATTCTTTGCTTTTTTTAATTTCTTTGCTATCTTGAAAAACAAATTTTTTACTTAGAACATAATTAACAATTAGTCCTAAAATAAAAGACATAACATTTGAAATAATATAATAAATATGCAACATATCAGTAAATACATAAAGCATTCCAATATTTACTACTGCTGCTATACCTCCAACAAAGCAATATCTAACAAGCTGAATTAAATTACTATCAGTTTTTTTAATAAATACTTTCTTTAAAAATTTTTCAAATTTTGATTCTTTTTTATCGACAGCATAACTTGACAAACTATAAATTAAAAGTGGCATACAGCATATTACTTGTGAATAAACAAATCGATATTCTTCTCCTGTTATCAATAGCATCATTACAAGAGTATTTAAAATAATCATTCCGAAAGGAATCCATTTTTTTAAAGATAATCTAGATTTATTAATAACTAAAGCTAAAGCAAAGACAATTATCAAAAGTGATTCCCCAAAATCAGCAAATATCCATCTAAAAACTGATTCTGATACACTTTTATTATAATCAACTATTGTCTCATATACATTATTACTAACTGATTTTATACTACCTTTTTTAGTTAACTCTGTTTCGTAATCAAATGGTAATAAATCTATTTCAACTATATAATAATTTGTTTGCCACACAGGACTTGTCATGTTTAAAAAAGATTTTGTAAACATTAATGGATTTTGTAAAGATTTCTTTAACCATAGCGTCATTATTGTATTAAAATTCTCTTTAACATTATTTGTATAATTTGGAGCCATCCACTTTGTATTATTAAAGTTACGAGGATTATAAAAAGCTTTCATAATTTCCAAAGGAATTACTTTATTAAGTTTTTCTAATTCTTTATCGGTAAATGCTGCCTCTTTATTATAATAATAGGACAAATTTCCCATAACTAAACCAACCATTTCGGTTTTACCACCATTTTTTTAACACCAAAATGATTATAAATTGGTCCTGTTAAAACAAAATAAAAAATTAAAAGTGTAAGAAAAGATAACGATAAAAATTTTCTGAATTTTGGATAAAAAATTATTAAAGCTAAAAACATAAAAACAAACGGAACAAGACCATTATGTCTAAAAAGTAAAATGCCTAAACCGCTTATTATTAAAAGAATCTTATTTTTTAATTTACCTAAGTATTCGTCAGGTTTTATGGTGATATTAATTAGCATTATTGTTCCTAAAAAAACAAACCATGAATACAAAGTATCTTTCCATAAATTTACACTATACTTTATAAACAATGGATTTAAAATAATTAACAAAAGAACAAATAAAGTTTGTTTAAAATTCAAAATATTTTTTCTTAATGAAATAGTAAAATATAATAATATTAACCATATTATAATAACTTGTAAAATACACGATGAAATAACACCATCATAAATAAGTGTAGGCAATTTAAATAAAAATAAAGTATGTATTAGCGGATGCCAGTTACTATAAATATTGTTATGAATTTGTTGCCATTGTTCAACACAATCCGATGACATTATTCCTGGGTAATATCCTATTATTCCAATAACTAAAACAGCTAATATTATAATTGCATAGAATATAATCTCCTTTTTAGATATTTTTTTGATTTTAGAACTATCTATGGATTTAGTTTCAAGTCTTTTCCATATAAATCCTATTCCTAAAAAGGAAAAAATAGCAATTACTGAAAATTTAAATATATTAAAACTTTCATAACTATTCCATGTAAAAGATAAAGATATTAGTAAAGCTAGTATAATTGAAACTATATTATTTTTGTTAAATATCCTCTTCATTTTAATAACCTTTCATTTTAAGTATAACAAATGTAATTAAAATAAACTAGTATTATTTTAATAATCGTATTTTTCCGTATTTATTTTAAATTATTCATTTATTTTTAAACAATGATTAAAATCTATTTTATCGTAATCACTTGAGATACTCCAATTAATATTTTTCTTTTTAATTTCCGCAGGAATGCCAGCAATTAAAGCATTATTAGTGGTAATAGTCTTGTTAATTAAAGAACTATATCCTACAACGCAATTATTGCCTATATGACCAGATGGTAAAAAAGATGTTTTATCACATATCCAATTCTCATTGCCAATAATAATATCTTTATCAAAATTAACTCTTTTTTTAGTTTTCATATCATAAATTATATGGTCGTTTCTCCCCCAGATTGTTATATCGCTAGCAAAAAGATTACCATATCCTATTCTAATTGAATTATTTAAACTAGAAACAATCTTTATATTTTGACCATTAAAAAAATTATTATTACCAATAATTATCTCACTATTCGTAGGTTTGTCTGTAAGTGTAGGTAGAAAACTTATATACATATCATGATTAACGGTAGTACCCCCCCCCGAACGTAAATTTGCAATTGTTTCCAATTAAATTAATATACACTATCCCTTTTCCATTAAAAGAATTAATTTCTATTTCATTATTATCTCCTTCAATGTTTAATTTAAATCCATTTATATTACTATAATCGTCAATTAGCTCTTTATTAAAATATATTTTATTCATATTTTCTCCAATCTATTAAATTATAAAAAAATTATAGGCTTATCTAAAATACTATTTTAATAAATAGCAGTGCCTTATTTACTTCTAACAATGACTATCTTTAATATTATTACCTGTTATTTCTTTATTAACTAAATAATTATAAAATATTTTCATTATCATATGATCAAAAGTCATATGTAAATCTTCAGCTATTTGCATATCATTTTCATCTACATGCATTTTATAATCAGATATTTCTTTTAATTTACCACCATTATAACCAGTTATACCTAATACTTTAGCTCCACATTCATGAGCATATAAAGCTGCATTTAAAACATTTTTAGAATTACCACTTCCAGATATTCCTATAAATAAATCTTTATTAGTAATTTTATTTAATAAAGGAAATCTAAATATTTCTTCATAACCTATATCATTAGCAACAGCCATCATTGTTGAAACATTATCATTTAAACAATAAAAATTAAATTTTTTATCAGTATATTCTGAAATACCTTTATTAAAATCATTTTGCATGTGAGAGGCTGTGGAAGCTGAACCACCATTCCCACAGACATAAATCATTCCCCCATTTTCATAAGTATTTAAAATAGCATTCATAGCTTCATTTATTTCTTCTAAATTAAATCTTTCAATACATTTAATTTCTCGATTATAATATTCTTTAATAGCCTTTTTAAAATCAATTTCTTTTTTCATTTTCTTCGACCTCTTTCTTTTTTAATTAATATCTTATCAACAGCTTTATTTAAATCTTCTGCTACATCAGTAGGTGTTACATCATATTTACCATCTAAACCAGCTTGACCAGTAGCTACTAAAATACCAGGTATTCCCGCATTTTCCGCCATTTTAATATCTAAAGTAGAATCTCCTATTACATAAGATTTACTTAAATCAATATTAAAATCTTGACAAGCTCTTGTAAGCATCCCTATATTAGGTTTTCGACAATCACAGTTTATTTTAAGTTCTTTTACTTCCATTGGAAAACCTTTATCAGGATGATGTGGACAATAATATAAACCATCTATATAAGCTCCTTCATTTCCTAAAAGAGTTTCTAAATGTTTATGAATATCCTCTAAGTTTTGGACACTACTTTCACCTCTGGCAATAATTGGTTGATTAGTAACCACAATACATAAATATTCACTAGAATTAATTTTTTTAATAGCTTCACTAACTCCTGGAATAAGTTCTAAATCTTCTTTTTTTCTTAAAAATCCTTTATAGATATTAATTGTTCCATCCCGGTCTAAGAATATAGCTTTTTGTTTATGAGATAAATTTCTTCTTTCACATAAACCATTTATATAATCATTATTAACACTTTCATATCTTTCTGGTGTTCCCATATCTTTAACATATTCTGTTGAATGATAGGAATAAACTCTTTCTTTACCAAGCATTTTAGCTATAACATCTTTTTCTAAGCCATATTTTTTCTCTTCTTTAATATAGTTAAATATTCTTGGGGAAAAAACATAAATACCTGAATTAACTATATTATTATAATCATAATTTCTTATATTTTCTTTGGAATCAAAACCAGTAACTTCATCATGATTAGTTATTAATAAATCACTATCATAAGGATGAGAGTTAGGATGGGTTAAAAGAGTAGCATCAGCTTTATTTTTTTGATGAAAAATAACCATCCTAGCAAAATCAACACTTAGAAAGACATCTCCGAAAACAAGAATAAAATCCTCTTGTAATTTATCTTTTAAATAATATAAAGAACCTGCTGTTCCTAAAGGTTTAAGAGGATCTTCTTCAAAATAAGATATATTAACTTTTAAAGAAGAACCATCTTGAAAATATTCTTTAATTTTATGACCTAAATGACCTGTTACAATAATGATATCTTTAATACCTGATTTTTTTAAACATTCTATTTGATGAAATAAAATCGGTTTATCTCCTACTGTTAACATTGGTTTAGGTATTTCATCTTGGGTAATGGATGATATTCTTGTTCCCTTACCCCCTGCCATTATTACTGCTTTCATACTAAGATTCCTTAATATTTCTTACTGTTTCTCTTACAGCCTCATCACTATTTTTACTCGCGGTCCAACCAGCATTATGAATTTTAGTTAAATCATATTGAAATTTAGGAACATCCCCTTTCCAACCAACATTTCCTCCTGTATAGTTATATTTAACATTTTCATAACCTAATTCTTCACAAACAATATTAGCTATTGTTGTAACATTGGTAGCTCCTTCAACTCCCGCATTATATATTTCTACGCCATTTTCTACTGGGGTATCTAAAGTTAATTTAACAATAGCCTCAATTAAATCTAAAACATAAATATATGGTTTAGTTTGACTGCCATCTCCTAAAATTTGTAATTCATGAGGATTATCTTGTAATTTCTTTGTAAAATCATAAATAACACCATGAGTTAAATTAGGACCAATAACATTAGGAAAACGGAAAATAACGGTTTTAAAATCATTCATATAAGAATATGATTCAATAAAACTTTCACTAGCAAGTTTAGCTCCCCCATAATAAGAAATAGGTTTTAAATCCCCAATATCCTCTTTTAAAAGTTCTTTTTTATCCCCATAAACAGCAGAAGTTGAAGAAAAGAATAATTTCTTACAACCAGAAATTCTCATAAATTCTAAGACACTTCTTGTTGTCATAAAAGTATCATTATAATCAACATCCGGATTTTTACCACCTTTTTGAATATCGGAATTAGCCGCTAAATGAAAAACCATATCAAATTTTTCATCTTTTAATTTTGTACAAAACTCTTTTGTTTGAGCAATATCAATATTATAAAATTTATAATGAGAATTATTCTCAAAACAGTCAACATTTTCCTTATGACCTAAAGTAAAATTGTCGACAACAACAACATCATGTCCTCTTTTTAGTAACTCTCTTACTAAATGAGTTCCAATAAATCCAGCTCCACCTGTAACTAATAACTTCATATAACCTTACCTCCTTTATTAGTTTACAAATATAACAGTAGTTCCTTGATGATCAAATTTAAATTGCATTTCGGGAAGTTCATGCATAGCTTTCCGAAATTTTTCTTGATTTTTTTGAGGAACATAGAATAGGAAAAAACCACTTCCTCCTGCTCCTAAAATCTTTCCTCCTGTGGCACCATTTTTTAAAGCTAAATCATACCATTTATCAAATTCAGGATTACTTATCCCCTTTGCTAAAGTTTTTTTAATAAGCCAGTTTTCATTTAAGACTCTGCCAACAGCATCAATATTATTATGTTCTAACTCATATTTAAGTTCATGTGTAAGTTCTACAATTCTTTTTTGGCCCTCTTCTTTTTCTTTAGCATCTACCATATTTTTTGATTGTTCTTTAAGGATTTTCGAAGCACTATGCTCACCACCAACATATAACATAATTAAATTTTTTTCAAGTTCATCATAACTTTCTTTACTTAATAAAACTGGTTCAACAAAGACAGAACCATCTTTATTAAATTGATAATAATTAAGTCCACCATAAGCAGCAGCATATTGATCTTGTTTCCCAATAGGATTTTTTAAAACATCAATTTCCATATGACAAGCAGCTTGGGCTACTTCTTCATCAGAAATATACTCTCTTTTTTGACATTTTAAGTTTTTAATTAAACCAACAGTAAAAGCACTTGATGAACCTAAACCTGTTCCTTGGGGAATATCCGCAATAGAGGTTATTTCATATCCTTCCATCTTTTCCTGTTTTAAACATTCTCGAAAAATGTTATGTTCAATATCATCAAGATTATGAACAGTTTCAGTTTTAGAATACTTTAAAACTGTTGTTTTTTTATCAAAAGATGGATGAGAAGTAATATACATATATTTATTTATAGTTGTACTAATTACACAACCACCATTTTTTTCATAGAAAGCTGGTAAATCACTTCCCCCACCACATAAACTTACTCTAAAAGGAGTTTTTGTTATAACCATTTTTAACACCTCTTTCTATAACTATTTACCCTTAAATTGTTTATCATAATATTCTTTACATATTTCTTTAGTATTACCCATTTTCACAATTTTTCCTTTTTCTAGCCATATTACCTTATTACATAATTCTTTAATAGAATCTAGTGAATGAGAAACATATAAAACAGTCGTTCCTCCCTTAATCATTGACATCATTTTATTTTT